>NHHC02000040.1 GCA_002169935.2 Candidatus Pelagibacter sp. TMED153
TCTTGTAACAAAACTGTCATTTCTTCAACTTTGTTTTTATATTTTGGATCATTTGCTAAATTATTCGTTTCTAATGGATCTTTTTTTATCTCAAAAAGTTGAGTTGTTTTCTTACCATCAACAAGATATTTGATAAGTTTCCAATTTCTTGTTCGTATTCCTCTTTGGAAATTCTTGTACATTAAAAATACAGAATTTCTGATACTAGTATTTGGGTCATTAAGAATTGGTAAAAGACTAAGGCCATCAATAGTTCTAGGCTTTTCAATTCCAATTAAATCTGTAATTGTTGGGAAGATATCATTTAAGTAAACCAAGCTTTCGGAAAAAACTCCATTTTTGATTCCAGGTCCTGAAATTATAAGTGGGACCCTCACACTATGGTCATAAAGGTTTTGTTTCCCCAATAATCCATGCTGTCCTACTGCTAATCCATTGTCTGAGGTAAAAATGATAATTGTGTTATCTGCATGCCCAGTTTCCCCTAAAACCTTTAATATTTTACCAATATTATCATCGACTTCAGAAATCATAGCGTAATAGGCTGCAATTTCTTCTTTGACAGCTTCTTCCGTTCTTGGAAATGGTAATAGGTTTTCATCTCTTATGATTAGTTCCCCGTTATTAAAATTATGCTTTGTCATAAAGTTTATAGGTAGTGATATTGCCTCAGGATTATACTTTTTCTGATAATCATCAGGAGCCATTCTTGGATCATGTGGAGATGTAAATGATACACATGCAAAAAAAGGCTTAATCTCATCATATTGCCTTAAAAAATTGACGGCAGCTTCTTTAAATAAGACAGAGGAAAATTTATCTTTAAAAAATTTATTCTTTTCGGGGTAAATTCCTGAGGGGTCAAAACTATATAATGGGACTTTAAGATGATTACCATCTCCTCCCATCAAAAAAATGTTTTCCCCATTTGTAAAAGATTTGAAAAATGAGGCTTTTTGATTGTGCCATTTTCCTGTGAAAAAAGTGGTATAACCAGATTCTTTCAATAATTGTGGCATGGTTTTAATATTTTCACCTATTGCTCCTTGAACTTTATCAAGTTTTTGTAAATACTGCCCAGTCATTAGCATTGCTCTAGAGGGCATACAAACAGCTCCACTGAATGAGCCCATAATATGAGCATGAGTAAATGTAAATCCGTTTGATACTAGTTTATCAATATTAGGAGTGCTAACCTCTTGGTTTCCTAATGCATTAATAGTATTAAAGCTCTGATCATCAGTCAAAAGAATTAATATATTTGGTTTACTCTTACTTGGACTTTTAGCTCCAGTTGACCTGTTTTCTAGCAAGCAGCTGAAAATAGAAATACTTAATATTAAAATCAATAGTATTTTTAAATTATTTATCATTTGAATAAAAATTAATTCCAATGTTTTTCTTTTAATTTTTCTAATTCGGGGTATTTTTCATCTATGTCTAATAATTTCTCTTTTTTTAAATTGAGCTCAATTTTTAATTTTTTAATTAATTTTTTATAATTGTCATTAAAGTATAAATTATTGTTTTCATTTGGATCATTTTTAAGATCATAAAACTCCCAGTATGGCTCAGTTGATGAGTTAACAGCCCCCTTTTGATTTAACGGAAGTCCATAGAAAAAAATTAGCTTATAGTCCTTAGTGCGAATACCATAATGAGAAGGATTATAATGGTGAGCCATATGCATCCAATATCTATAGTACATTGATTTACGCCAATCTTTTGGGGTTTGACTTTGCATATTTAAAAGAAAACTTTTTCCTTGCATTTCTAATGGAACTGTTTGTTTGGCAAGCTCAAGAAATGTGGGGGCAAAATCAATATTTAGTATAATATCATTATTAACCTGTTCTGGTTTAATTTTTTTTGGATAACGAATTAAAAGCGGCATGCTTAATGACTCCTCGTACATCCATCTTTTATCAAAATAATCATGTTCACCAAGAAATTGTCCCTGATCAGAGGTGTAGATAACCATAGTATTATCTGACAAATTATTTTTATCAAGATAATCCAATAATCGCCCAACATTTTCATCAATTGAAGCTGCAGTTCTAAGATAATCTTTTAAATACTTTTGATATGCGGCATATATTTTCTCTTTTTTTGTTAATCCAAAAGTATCAATTGCTCCAGTTGGCCAATTTTTGCTGCTTACTTGATTAAGCATACTTCTTTTAGGATTCCTATCTGAAATTGAAGAACCATACTTTTTCCCTTTTAAGGGCCCATGTTCTTTATTTTCATAAAGGGAATTTGGTAATGGTATATCTATTTCTTGAAATAAATTTTCATGTCTCTTTGCATATTCCCATAGCCCGTGAGGGGCTTTATGGTGACTCATGAGAAAAAATGGTTTACTTTTATCTCTATTTTCAAGCCACTTAATTGACTCATCTGTTATAACATCTGATACATAACCTTCGTACGTCTCCCCTCCTTTATTATGGTATTTCCATGGTTTACCTTTTTCCTTAAGCATGGGGTTAAAATATTTTCCTTGACCCGGAAGAACATTATAATAGTCAAATCCAGTTGGTTCGGTATGAAGGTGCCACTTTCCAATAATTGCTGTATTGTAGCCAGATTTTTGCAATAGTTTTCCTAAGTGATTTGATTTATTATTAAAGTCGTCTCTTAAAGTATTAACACCATTTATATGACTGTATTGACCAGTCAAGATAGATGCTCTACTGGGAGTACATATTGAATTCGTTGCGAATGCACTATTAAACACTATTCCTTCATTTCCAATCCTATCAATATTTGGTGTGGGAGAAACTTCAGCGAGTCTAGAGCCATATATACTTATCGCATTTTTAGCATGATCATCCGACATTATGAATAAAATATTTGGAGATTCAAGATCCCTATCCTCAGTTTGAATTTGGTTACATTTAATAAATTGATTACAAACAAATAAAATACATGACCAATAAAAAGTTTTTTTGAAATCGAAGTATGTTAGCTTGTTAAGATTGTTAGAATTTTTTAAAGGCATTATTTTAAATATTTAGTTTAAAATACCATTTAAAGTAAAGTATTTAAAAGGTTTCTTTTAACAATAATATTTCTTTTTTTGACAATAATACTTCACTTATAAAAAATAATATTTAAGGAATTAATCATTGGTTAATTTATATGTTGATTTTTAAAATTAAATTAATGTCACCAATAAAAATTATTTAAAATTTAAATTAAGTTTGAGCAAATAATTGTATTATTTGATAAATTCAAACTCCATTAATTTATTATTTAAACTAATATTTAATGATATAAATTTAATAAATATGAAAAAAATTTCCTTAATCTTTATTTCGATTATAGTTTTATGTTGCTCTATTAATAATGATTCTGAAATTAGCTTTTATATATCCCCAAGTGGAAGTGATGCAAACCCAGGAACATTAGAGGCGCCATTTAAATCTATTGAAAATGCAAAATTATCAATAAGAAAATTATCTCCCGAACAGAGAAAAAAAAATATTACTGTTTATTTACGTGGAGGTTTACACAAAATAGATAAGACAGTCGTTTTTGGGATGGAAGATTCAGGTAAAAACGGAACAAAAATAAAGTATTCATCTTATGAAGATGAAGTTCCTATAATTTCCTCTGGCGTTCAGGTAGGCCCATGGGTTAAGCTTGAGACAAATACTAATGTTCTTCCTGAAGTTGCAAAAGGAAAGGTTTATGTTGCCGATATTCCTGATGGATTAGATCGTTTTTATACAATGTATGATGGTTATAAAAGAATCCCTGTAGCAAGAAAAGAAGGATTTGATTTTAAGGACATTAAATACGAGAGAGCAAAGAGTATGAATGTCCTAAATAATGAAGATCGATATCTTTTGAGAAGATTAGAATTTGAGGGAGGAGTTTTAAAAAATTGGAAAAACTTAGAGGATATTGAAGTAGGTTTTGCTCCTGTTCCTTGGACTATGAACCTATTAAACTTAGAATCTGTAAACGAAAAAAAAGGAATTGCTTGGACAACCTTAGAGGCTAATGCACCTCCTGCTGCAAAAAAATCACATACTAAGCCATGGGTTGAAAACGTGATTGATTATTTAGATTCACCTGGACATTGGGTTGTAAATACCAGTGAAAATAAAATTTATTATTGGCCAAAAGAGGGTCCTCCCTCAGTAAACTTGGTGATTCCAAAGCTAAAGGAATATTTTAGAGTAGAGGGTAAAATAGATTATAATGGGCCTACTGATATACCGACTAGAAATTTAATTTTTAAGGGTTTAACCTTTATGCATGGAGAAAGAGATACTTGGTGGAAAGGCCACAAAGGATGGGGAATACAACACGACTGGGACAAGTTTGATAGAGGTAATGCAATGTTAAGATTTAGGGGGGCAGAGGATTGTGAAGTTACCGAATGTAGGTTTACAAATAGTGGAGGATCTGCTATTCGTTTAGACCTTCACTCACAGAATATCAATATAAACAATAACATGATTGATTTTGTTGGTCACATGGGGATTTTATTATGTGGATATGGTCCTGGAACTAAAGACGTAAATAAAAATAATAAAATAATCAATAATGTTATTCATCATGTAGGACGTGTTTTAAAGATGGGTGCAGGTATTTTTATGTGGCAAAGTGGTAGTAATTTAGTGGCCAATAATTTAATTCATCATGTACCCAGAAAAGCTGTTGGAATTTGTGGAGTAAGAGTACCAATTCTCCAAAAAAGAGATATTGATTTTGATGAAGCCTCAAAAACGATTCGTTGGAATGAAATTGATAAAGCAATTGACAAAAGTGAGGGAAAAACTTTTTGGGAAACTTACACTCCTTTTTTACATGCAAAAAATAATATCGTTGAGTTCAATGAAGTTTACCGAGCACTTGAGGAGTTAGCAGATGGATCTGCATTGAACGTTTCAGGAGCAGGAGAGGGAAATATTATGCGTAATAATTATGCTCACCACATTACTAGTCGCGCATCTGGTGTTATGAGAACAGATGACTGGCAACGGGGCACTACATTTCAAAATAACATAATTTATATGGCTAATGTTTCAGGTATTGTTCACAAAGGATATAATAATATCATTAACAACATTATTGTTGATTGTAGTTCAAAAGAGTCAATAAGATTTGCATCATATCCTGACGAAGTAGCTGATTATGGTTCAAAAATTCAGAGAAATATTTTTTATGAATCAAAAGATACTATAAGTTATTATAGAATATCTTATAGGGCATCAGAGGGAATTTCTAAGCCAGAGGACTGTAATGCTGATAAAAATATTTTTTATTGTGCTCAGAATATAGATGTAGCAAAAAAGTATATTGAATCAAAAAGAAAAGATGGTATTGAAATCAATAGTTTAATTGAAGATCCATTATTTTTAGATATTGAAAATCAAAATTTTGAGTTAAAATCAACCTCTCCAGCATTTAAACTTGGATTTAAGGAAATTAAAATGTCTAATATTGGCTTGAATGAAACCTTGTATCCTAAAAAACTAAAAAAATTTGATGTAGACGATATTGATGGTAGAAGACCAAATTTTCATAGAAACAGAAAAGGTGAAGAAACTTATGACTTTTGGTAGGTATTAAACTTTAGCAATGAAATTTACAATTAAAAATAGTAGCTTAATTAGCTTCATTTCAATTTTAACACTTAATCTGTCGTTGGGTCAGGAAAGTAAAGATCAAAAAAAAGCTAACGTTATTATTATTATTACTGACGATCAAGGATATGGTGACTTAAGTTGTCACGGTAATCCAACACTTAAAACTCCCAATATTGATAAGATTTATTCACAGAGTGTTAGATTTACCAATTTTCATGTAAGCCCAACTTGTTCTCCATCGCGAGCTGCTCTTATGACTGGTTTATACTCAAATAAAGCAGGAGTTTGGCACACAATAGCAGGAAGATCACTTCTAAGAGAGGATAAAAAAACAATTGCAGACTATTTTAAAGAAAATAATTATAACACAGCTATATTTGGAAAATGGCACCTTGGTGATAATTACCCATTTAGACCTCAAGACCGTGGTTTCAACAATGTTCTAATTCATGGTGCTGGAGGGATAGGGCAGACCCCTGATTATTTTGACAATGATTATTTTGATGATCACTATCTCCAAAATGGAAAATTTGAAAAATATGATGGGTATTGTACAGATGTTTGGTTCGATGAGGCTATAAAATTTATACAAAGGCAAAATAATAAGCCTTTCTTCTGTTATATTTCAACTAATGCACCACATGGGCCTCTATTTGTGGAAGATAAATATAGTCTACCATATGATCAAGGGAGTGTTTTTTCAAAGGAATTTTATGGAATGATTTCAAACATTGATTACAACGTTGGGAATTTAACAAAAAAACTTGAAGAATTTGGGATAGCTGATAATACAATTTTAATTTTCATGACTGACAACGGATCATCATTTGGGGACACTAAATATGGCTCTGACTTCAGACACTTTAATGCTGGTATGAGAGGAAAAAAAAATAGTGAATATGATGGTGGTCATCGAGTTCCATTTTTCATAAGATATCCAGATGGAAAGTTTGACCCTGGAAGGGATATTAATAACATATCAGCTCACATAGATGTGTTACCTACATTGATTGATCTTTGTAATTTGAATAAAAATGATAATAATAATTTTGATGGAAAGAGTTTGTTACCACTAATAAAAAATCCAGAGAAAAAATGGAGAGAAAGATTATTAATAACTGATTCACAGCGAATTGAACACCCAATTAAATGGAGGAAATCTGTCGTAATGTCCGATTCGTGGCGATTAGTAAACGGTTCAGAGTTATATCAAATTATAGACGATCCTGGACAAATCGATGATCTTGCGTCAAAATTCCCTGAGAGGGTTATTATTATGAGAAATGCCTATGATTCTTGGTGGGAGAATGTCTCAGTTGACTTCCATAAATATGCTTCCTTTAAAATTGGAACATCTAATGAAAACCCTATTAACTTAACCTCTCATGATTGGCACTCAGAAGCTCAAGTACCATGGAATCACCGTCATATCCGAGCGGGTATACAAACTAATGGATTTTGGGTTTTTGACATTGAATCTGATGGAAATTATGAGATTACGTTGAGTAGGTGGCCATTATATCTCAATCTTCCAATAACTTCGGGAATACCTAAGAGGCCATCAATAAAGGGGACAAGTGTCATTGAAAGTGGAATAGGAAAGGCTCTTCCAATTAATGAAGCATCCATTACGATTGGTGATACTAAAATGAAAAAGCTAATTGATGATCATCAAATTAAAGTGAGTTTTAATTTGAAATTAAAAGCATCAAAAAACAATAGATTAACCACTAGTTTTATGGGTGACGGAGTTAACATGGGAGCTTATTATGTTCAGATTAAAAAACTATAATATTAATTTAATGCCTAAACAGAAACTTATTGGGTTATTTATTTTCATTACAATTTTAATGAGTTGTAACAATCAAAATACTTACGAAAATCATATATCAAATAAAAAAATAAAAAATCAACCCAATATTCTATTTATACTTTTAGATGATTTGGGGAAGGAATGGGTTAGTGGTTATGATGCTGATGATATTGATACACCAAATATCGATAGTCTTTTAAAAGGTGGCATGAAATTTACCAATGTATGGTCAATGCCACAATGCACCCCTTCAAGAGTAACACTAATGACAGGCCAGTACCCATTTCGTCATGGTTGGATTAATCATTATGACGTTCCCAGGTGGGGACATGGTGTTAATTTTGATTCAAATAAAAATCCAAGTTTAGCGAGAATTTTGAAAAAAGCTGGTTACAATACATGCATCGCTGGGAAATGGCAGATTAATGATTTTAGATTACAGCCTGACTCAATGATTGAGCACGGTTTTGATGATTACTGTATGTGGACAGGTGGAGAGGGAGGTAATTTAAAAAAAAGTGAGAAACGATACTGGGATCCCTATATACATACTAAGGAAGGCAGTAAGACTTATCCTGGTGAATTTGGAGAAGATATTTTTTCTGACTTCATTATTGATTTTATGGAGAAAAACAAACAAAACCCTATGTTTATATATTATCCCATGTGCTTACCGCATGGTCCATTAACAACCACTCCCTTAGAGCCACACATTAAAGATAAAATTGATAAGCACAAAGCTATGGTTGGATATACTGATATAATATTAAAGAAACTCGTTACTGCTCTAGAAAAATTAAAAATAAGGAATAATACAATTATCTTTTGGACTACTGATAATGGTACAGCGGGTAATATTACTGGTCAAATCAATGGGGAAAAAATTAAAGGAGGAAAAACTTATCTTACTCAAAATGGAGTCAACGAACCATTTATAGTTAATTGGCCAGGGACTATTTCACCTGGTACTAATACAAATGCTTTGATTGACTTTTCAGATATATTACCAACTTTTGCTGATTTAGGTGGTGCAGAATTACCAAAAAAATATAAATATGATGGTAAATCTTTTAAAGACCTTTTAATTGGTAAAAAAAATCATAGTGGAAGGAACTGGATTTTGACAATGGGATCTCACCCGGCAAAAATTACAGATGGAAGAGTTAACAATGTTCATGTATACAGAGATAGGGCCCTTAGAGAAAAGCGTTATAAAGTGTTCGTTGATACTCTCAAAGAAATTTCACATATATATGATTTAGAAAATGATAAGTATGAGAGAGACAACTTGATTTATTCAAAGTCGGAGGAGATAATAAAAGTTTTAAAAAAATTTAAAAGTATTATTGATTCTCTGCCATCCAGGGACGCTCAACCAAAGTATTCTAAATTAACTAATTCAAAATATGATATATTTCCAGATCAACTCAACAAACAGGCTGAAAAAAGGAGAAAATTATCCAATCACTCCCGTTATATAAATTAATTATTATCTGAATTATTCCAAAAAATCATTTTTAGATATTTAGTAATTATTTCTTTTAAATTTGTCTGAATAAAAGAGTTTTATGTTTTTAAGATTATATATTTTTTTTATTATTTCTTTCCTTTCAACATTCCTTTTTGGACAGAAAACATCTAATATTCTTGATAATAAACAATTCAAATTTGAGGAATTTACATCTAAAGACGGCCTCAAACACCACTCAATCACAGAAGTATCTCAGGACTCTAGGGGATACATGTGGTTTGGGACTTTTAATGGAATTTATAAATATGATGGATACACTTTTAAAATTTATAAAAACAAAATTCAGGACAAAAATTCTCTAATAGAAAATAATATTAACGTTGTCAAAGAGGATAGCTTTGGAAATATTTGGGTTGGCACAAATGGTGGGCTATGTCGCTTCAATAGAGATAACGACAATTTCAATAGAATAATTTATACTAGTGATTTATCTATACCAGACTTAATAATAAAGGATAAAATTTATTGTATTCTTCAGGATGTGAATAACGTCTTATGGATAGGAACTAACACTGGATTATATCAATTGACAAAAAATAAAAGTAGAGATAATACATTTAGTATAAAACATTTTAGTTCCAAAAATAATAATCTCCATTCTGATATTGTTAAATCAATTATTCAAGATGAAAAAGGAAATATTTGGGTTGGTACTTCTAATGGTTTAAACCTTTTAAGTTATAAAGATGTTAATAAGATTAAATTTTATAATTACACTAAATTTCTTAGGTCAAAAAATTACCTAAGCAATAATTTCATCACAAGCATTGCTCTAGATTACAATGGAAATCTATGGATAGGTACTGGTCATGGTTTAAATAAATTAGTTTATTCTCCAGATGGAAACTATTATAAAATAGAAAATTTTTATAATAATAATGACGATCCTAATAGCATAGCTGGAAACGAAATTACAACTATTTGCCCTGATAAAAATAGAACAGTTTGGATTGGAACAAAAAGTACTGGTGTAAGCAGATATTTATACAATAAAAATATTTTTGAAAATTATTCAAAAAATGACTTCGATGAGAATAGTATAAATAGCAACCAAATTTCAAATATCTTTCAGGATCAAAATGGAGTTATATGGATTAGCTCAATTTCTGGGTACTTAAATAAATTAGATCTTAAAAAAAAGAGTATTGCTCATTTTAAAAAAAACCCTTGGAATAGTAATAGTCTGAGTGATAATATTATTAATACAATTTTTGAGGATTCTAAAAAAAATTTATGGATTGGAACTAATAATGGCGGCTTAAATAAAGTTATTTCAAAAGATGGTATAACTTATTTTACCAGATATAGTCACTCCTCATTAGAAAGAACATCATTAAGTAGTAATAATATTTTTTCTTTTTGTGAAGATAATTATGGAAACTATTGGGCGGGTACTCCCGGAGATGGATTAAACCATATAAAAGCTTACTCGTCTACAAATTCAGAAAAAATAATTGTAAGAAGATATAATAAATCAGACGGTCAAAGCAATCTTCCAACGAATTATGTAACAACATTATTTAAAGATTCAAAAGGCGACATATGGATGGGTTCATATTTTTCTGGAACTAAATTTGCTAACGATGGTGGTGATGGACTGATGAAATTTACTCCTAATAAGTTTGGTGAAAATCATCCGAAAATAAGTCAGTATAAGTTTGACCCTAAAAATGAAAATAGCATAAGTTCAAATAACGTATCATTCATTTTTGAGGATCATGAAAATATTCTTTGGGTAGGGACTTATGGAGGTGGTATAACAAAAATTTTAAGGGATGAAAATAACAATCCATTAAATTTTGTGAGGATAAAAAATGACCCTAAAAACATTAATAGCCTTAATAATAATAATGTTTTCTCAATTTATGAAGACTTTGAAAACAATTTATGGATAGGAACTTATGGAGGAGGATTGAATAAATTACCCTTTACCGAAAAAAATAAAAAAATTCCATTTATTTCCTATTTTACAAAAAAAGATGGATTACCCAGTAATGAGCTTTATGGAATTCTTCAGGATCAAAATCATAATCTTTGGATTAGTTCAAATAACGGAATTTCAAAATTTAATCCTGATTCAGAAGTATTTACAAATTTTAACTCCAATGACGGACTTCAAGACTCAAATTACAGAAAATTAGCATATTATAAGGGTTATGATGGCATTATGTACTTCGGAGGTATTAATGGATTTAATGCTTTCAATCCAAATAATTTTAAAGATAATAAAATAGAGCCCAAAATTGAAATTGTTGATTTTAAATTGTTTAACAAAAGTATTTCAGTAGGTGAAGAAGTTTTAGGAAAGAAAATTTTAAATAAATCAATATCAGAAACAGACTTTATTGAATTGAATAATGATCACAATTCGTTCTCATTTGAATATTCAGCTTTACATTACTCTTCCTCAAATCAAAATAAATATGCTCATAAGTTAGTGGGGTTTGATAAAGACTGGATTTTTACTGATGCTAAGAGACGATTTGCCTCATATTCACATTTAGATCCAGGAGATTATATATTTAAAGTAAAAGCATCTAATAATGACAACTTATGGAGTAATAATATTAAAGAAGTAAAAATTAAGGTGCTTCCGCCTCTATGGAGATCTTGGTGGGCATACATGTTATATTCTTTATTTTTTGTATTTCTTATGTTCTTGTTTAGAAGGGTAATATTGCAAAGACAGGAGTACCAGAATAAACTAAAAATTGAAAAAATACAACAGGAGAAAATTATAGAGATGAACAAAATGAAACTAGAGTTTTTCACAAATATTTCTCATGAATTTAAAACACCATTAACTTTGATACTGGGGCCTCTCCAAAGTATAATTAAAGAAACTAAGAAAAACCCAAAAATTTCAGAATCCTTTAAGCTCGTAGAACGGAATGCGAATCACCTGTTTAAACTAATTAATCAAGTAATGGAATTTAGGGAGGTTGAATCAAAAGAGCAACAATTAACCCCTAGTCATGGAGAGTTAGTTTCTTTTTGTAAGGATGAGGTTAAGTCTTTTAAATCGTTAGCGAAAGAAAAGAATATAGATTTAATTTTCAATTGTAATAAAAAGGTATTCTTTTCTGATTTTGATTGGGATAATCTCCAAAAAATAATTGATAATTTATTGTCAAACTCAATAAAATATACTTCAAATCAAGGAATAATTAGATTTTCTTTAAATCTTCCTGAAAATTTCATTAAAGGGCAAAAAATAAATAATGAAAAGATAATTATTGAGGTTGAAGATACAGGAATTGGAATACCAAAAAACCAACTAGCATTAATTTTTAACAGATTTTACAAAATCGACTCAAAAGACAGGTCTAGCTCAATGGGATCAGGAATTGGATTAGCCTTAACTAAATCTCTCATCGAATTAAATAAAGGAACAATTAGAGTAAAGAGTAAGGAGGGGATAGGAAGTTTATTTACAGTTGAATTACCATCAATAATTCAAATAAAAAAACAAGGATTAATAAGCAAGACCAATAATCTAATGAATAATTCCTTAATCAAAAATAACTTAGATCTAAATGATTTTATTTCTTCTGATGATAAGGAAAATGAAAATGTATCTGAAACAATTTTAGTTGTTGAAGATAATCCTGACCTGCAAGATTTTATCAGAAGTTCCCTAAAATCTGAATATACTATTCTACAAGCCTACGATGGTGTTGAGGGCCTTGATCTTGCTAAAAATAAAGTTCCTGATATAATTATATCAGACGTTATGATGCCAAATAAAGACGGAATTGATTTTTGTAAAGATGTAAAATCAGATTTAATTACAAATCATATTCCATTTATAATGCTTACTGCTAGATCATCCATTAAAAATAAAATTGAAGGTCTTGAAATTGGAGCTGACGCATATATATCAAAACCATTTCATATTGAGATTTTAACTGCGCAAATTCAAAATTTACTCAATCAAAGAGAATTACTAAAATTAAAATTTTCAGGCAATGGCCTCAGATTTACATCTAGAATAAAAGGTATAAAAAAATCCGAAAAACAGTTTTTAGAAAAGGCTGAAAAGATAATTGATAAAAACCTAACTAATTCTCAATTTGGTGTTCCTGATTTAGGTAAAGGTATTGGATTAAGTAGGATGCAACTTTATAGGAAACTAAAATCTATACGAGGTTTAAATGCAAATGAATTTATTAGAGAATATAGAATCAAAAAAGCTGCTCAGCTTATGGGGACCACAGAATTAAATGTATCAGAAATTTTATTTGAGGTTGGGTTTTCTAATAGATCCTATTTTACTAAGTGTTTTAAAAAAATACTTGGTGTTACTCCAAGGGAATACATAAAAAAATTGGAATCAGAGACTACTGATTTTATTTGATCTATTTAATAATTTTTCAGTGAATGTGAATTTCTCTATTTTTTTTAATGAGTTGACCCCATTATAAATTTGAAAAAAAAGGGCTATTTTTTAAAATAGCCCTTACTAAACAAAAACACTAAAAATATCTATAATTGTTTTTTATAAATTTGGATTTATAGCTTTTTCTTGAGCAGGTATTGGCCAATCTATCTGTCCTGAATAATTTAATCCGGCAGAATTTAATGAGCTTAATTCACCCCGTCGCTTTAAATCACCCCAACGATGTCCCTCAAAAATCAGTTCAATACGTCTGTCTTTCTTGATTTGGTTTAAAAGAGCAGTTTTATCTGAGTTACTAATACCATCCATTGTAAGTCCTGCACGAGTTCTTATTTTTTCAAGCTGAGACCAAGCTTCAGCTAACTTATCGGTTTCAGCTAATGCTTCAGCTCTATTTAAAATTACTTCAGCATATCTTATGACAGGAATATTAACTGATACACCATTATCAAAAAATCTACCACCTTTTGTCCAGTATGTAGCATCGTAAGGCAAAAACTTCCTAGTTTGATATGCTCCAGGGACTAATACATCTAATCTCCAATCATTATATATACTGGTATCAGGAAAAACACTTACTTTATCAGCTTTATGGTAATAAATTTGATCTTGGCCAGATATTAATATTGATCCCTCTCTTCTGCCATCTCCATTTTCAAACAACACATTAACTAAATCGTATGAATCAGTTTTTCTAGGCCTTAAATATTGAGCCCAAGAAATTCTTGGAAAAAAGTTCATCATTTGAGAAGTTTCTCCACCTTCATCACTCCAGTAAGCCTTAAAACCATATACTAACTGAGTTTCAAATACAGATTCACTGCTATTCTCCATCCTACCATCAAACATTTTTATATAGTCATCAATTGAAACTAATTGATATCCTAAATTATCAAGTTGTGCAGCAGCACTGGCTGCTCCAGCGTAATCTTTAGTCCATAAACGTACTCTAGATAATAATCCAAAAGCCGCACCTTTAGTTGCCCTTCCGGTTTCATCTTGCGAATATGACGGAGGTAATAATGAAGCAGCTTGGTCTAAATCAGCATCTATCTGGGTCCAAACTTCGACTGCGGGAGATGTAGAAATATTATTACTTTCATCAGATGTTAAAATACTTGTGACAAGTGGTACGTCACCATATCCACTAACTAAATTATAGTAATATAAGGCTCTAAGAAATAATGCCTGACCTCTAAGTTCATCAATTTTTTCAGGAGTGCTATTATTAACTTTATCGAGATTTTCTAAAACATAATTAGCTCGATAGATTCCTTTATAGCATGCGGCCCATCTTAACCAAAAAAACATGTTTGTATCATTCCAAATAAAATCATGGATAGCTTTAACACTAGGTCCTGTTCTTCCGTCTGCCCATGGATTCATTACATTGTCAGTCGGACCCTCACCCAAGACTAGATGACTGTACCTGTACATACCCTTATGATTAAGTGGATCATAAATTGCATTAACTGCTTCTATTGCCTGTTTTTCAGAAGTCATGAAGGTATCTGAATTTAGACCGTTTTTATTTGTTTTTGTCAAAAATTCTTCTTGTTCACATGCCATGAAAAACACAGCGAAACATAAAATTATATAGTTTAATCTTTTCATAATCTAAATTTTAAAATTTTTATAGTTGAATATTTAATCCAACTGAGAATATTCTCGAAACTGGATATACAAAATTATCTATTCCTGATGTCAAGTTACTACCACCGTCATTCCCAACTTCTGGATCAAGGCCTGAATAGCTTGTAAAAGTAAATGGATTTTGAACACTACTATATAAACGTATTCTTTTTGCACCAATTTTTGAAGCTAAATCTTCTTGAAATGAATATCCTAATTGGATTACTTTTATCCTCATAAAAGAACCGTCTTCAACAAAAAAGCTCGAATGACGAAGGTTGTTGTTAGGATCATCAGACACTGCTCTTGGAAATCTAGTATTTGTATTTGATGCTGACCATGGAGTAAAGTCTAATTTATTCAAACTATCAGCATTATCAAGAAGCCTATTGTTTGAAGCGTTGAATATTTCATTCCCATGAACCCCGTTTCCCTGAATTGAGAAGTCAAAATTATCATAGTTTAATGACATATTAAAACCATAAACAAAGTCAGGAATTGGATTTCCAATAAATGTCATGTCATCGCCATTAATTACATCGTCATCATTAAGATCTTTAAACCTTATATCTCCAGGTGAGGTCCTGGCATTTTGTGTCGCATGTGATGAAACTTCTGCAGCACTTTGAAAAAGACCGTCAGCTACGTGACCATAAAACTCACCTAAACTTCTGCCCTCAACTGTTCTGGTAACAAAACTTCCATTAAGTGAGTATCTATTAATTGGAGATGGTAAATCATTAATTTTATTATTAAGTGTAGTTAAATTGGCTCCAATGTCGTAAGAAATTTTTCCAGCCTCTCCTGAATAATTAACAGAAAACTCAAGACCACTGTTTGTTAAATCTCCTGTATTTAAAACAATTTCTCCAGGGTTAATTCCAGATGATAGTCCTGTTACCCCAGATTGAGTTACAGGTATTAGCATGTCATTTTGAGTTTTGTTGTAGTACTCTGCTGTGAAGTTCAGCCTATTGTCAAAAAATGCTGCATCTACACCAACACTATATTGAGTGACTGTCTCCCATTGTATATCTGGGTTAGGAATTCCCCCTAAGCCAAGTCCTGGTGAAACAACTCCATGCACATTTCCAAATGGATAGTTAAAGCCAGAGGAAACAACTACAGTTGATAAATAGTTATTAATTCTATCATTTCCAACTTGACCCCAACCTGCTCTTAACCTTAATGAGTTCATAGGACCATCTGTTGGTATGAAATCTTCTTCAGAGACATTCCAACCAACCGAGACAGATGGAAAGGTTCCCCATCGTGTGTTAGATCCAAATTTTGACGAACCGTCACGTCTTACAATTGCTGTCATTAGATATTTCCCATCAAAAACATAATTTAATTTACTAAAGAATGACATATAACTTTCTTCATTGATTACGTTTACTACATTTAAAGCGTTGGCAAGCTCATCAATAGTATTGTTCCCCATTTCAGTGTAATCTCCAGATACAAGAAGACTTTCACGTTCAATGGATTGTGCACTTTGTCCTAAAAGAAAACCTAAGGAGTGATTATCAATGTTAAGCCTGTAGTTCAATGTATTTTCAATCAGAGCATTATAGCTTTGAGTTTGTTGCTTAAGTATCGATTGTTCAGTGCTTACAGCAGTCCCTAAATTGTACATACTTCCAAATTCTTTTCTACTGGTATTAGAATCAGTATAAAAGGCACTGGTTTTAAAAACTAAATCAGGCATTATTTTGTATTCAGCATAAACATTTGCTCTGAAGCTATTGACAATAGGCGGGAAGGCTGGGATACTTAATTGGAACATAGGGTTAACTTTTGGCTTGTAAAAACCATTAGCTGGGGTTGGGGAGAAATTTCCCTCATTGTCATAAACTGGAATAGTGGGATAAAATAAAACTGATTGAGCAATCGCACTGTTAATGGCTCTGTTATTACCCCATAAAACATCTTGTTTAGTTCTTGATACTACAATATTAGAACCTACTTTAAATTTATCACTTATTCTTTTATCAGCATTTAATCTTAATGAAATTCTTTCAAACGAACTGGATTCGACAATTCCTTCTTGTTTAAAATGTCCTAAGGAAAGAAAATAGCTTCCAGTTTCAGAGCCCCCAGTGAATGAAGCCTGCAGGTCTGATATTTCGGCAGATCTGGTAATAGCGTCAAACCAGTCAGTACCCTCTCCTAGCGATGCTGTATTAGTGAAAATGGCTGGCCTTCCAGCATCAGTTTCCAGTAAATTTCTATAATCAGCAAACTTCTGAGCATTCATCATATTAAAAGAATTAGCTGCAGATTGAACACCATATTTAACAGACACAGACACCTCAGATTTTTGATTCCTTTTGCCAGTTTTTGTATTAATTAAAACAACTCCGTTTGCAGCTCTGGATCCATAAATTGCGGCAGAGGCAGCATCTTTAAGTATAGAAATAGATTCTATATCTTCTGGATTAATTGATGATAAAGGACTACTATTCTCGTTACCACTAACAGTAATTGGCATACCATCAATTACATACAACGGTTCACTGTTGCCGATACCACCAACACCTCTAATTCTTACAGAAACTCCTCCACCAGGGGTAGAGTTGTTTGCAGACACACTAACACCAGCAACTTTACCTTGTAGAGCATTATCTAGAGTGGCAGCCGTATTTTTACTCATTTCAGCGGGGCTAATAGATGCAACAGCACCGGTTATTTGAGACCTTCTCTCAGCACCATAACCAGTAACAACAACCTCATCAAGTTGACTATCAGACTCAAGTGTAATTGAAATATTATTTTGATTGGAATCAACTTTTATTAATTGAGTTTTAAATCCAACATATGATAGTTCTAAAACATCACCCTCATTTGCCTCAATAGAAAAATTACCATTAAAATCAGAAGTAACACCAATATTAGATCCTTGAACAACTATACTAGCTCCAGGAAGAGGTCCATCGGGATCAGAAATAGTCCCACTAATGGTTATTTGTCCAATTAACTGGGAACTAATCATTAGTGTGGTAAATAATAAAACTTTCTTTAATTTTTGAAAGATTTGGGGTTCGTAAAAAATATCTTTAAATATCATAAATTTAGCTTTTGGTTTAATTAATATAATTTAGAATAGTAAAAATGAACAATGTCAATATTTTAATTGTGACGATATTTCACGAGAAATAACAAAAATTGTTTTGTATTTAAATTTTTAAAAACAAACTTCCTTACCAGAAGTTTGTCGTTATGACAAGATAATTTTGAAATTTTTTTAACATATTAATAAATATAATTATTGTTAATATTTGTGAAAATTGAACTTAGCATAACCCTTTTAAAAAAATAAATTTATAGAAAAACTTGACTTTTTTCTTTATTAAATAAAGAATTTAAATCTAGTTAATAAATTTTTTACAAATGCAATTAATAAAATTAGACCTGATTGTTATCTTTCTAGTTTTTCATTGTTCTAATATTTTCTCTCAGAAAAATAATCTTAAAAAAAATGAAAGACCCAACATAATAATTTTTTACACTGATGATCAAGGTACATTAGATGCAGGTTGTTATGGTGCAAAAGATATCAAAACTCCATTTCTGGACAGTCTTGCAGCAGTTGGGTTGAAATTTACTCAGGCATATTCACATACAGTATGCTGTCCATCAAGGGCAGCACTCCTTACTGGAAGAGCTCCGCAAAGAAGTGGTGTAAACCAATGGACATCTTCAAATCCATTGGACCTTGAAGGAAGAGTTATGGATTTAGGTGAAATAACAATTGCAGAACACTTAAAGGATTATGGCTACAGAACTGGTCTTATTGGAAAATGGCATTTAGGCGCTACACTTGACCATGGGCCTCTTGATCAGGGTTTTGATGAATTTTTTGGTTTTAGGGGGGGATTTATTGACTATTATTCGCATAAATTTTTACATGCAGATTGGCAAAAGCCACAATTTCATGACCTTTACAGGGGGAAAAAAGAAATTTTTGAGGATGGAAGATATTTTCCAGACATGCAAGTAGAAGAGGCAAATAGTTTTTTGGAGAGAAATCAAAAATCCCCCTTCTTCCTATATCTACCATTTAACCTGCCTCACTATCCCGAGCAACCTGATTCAATTTATGTTAGTCAATATAAAAACTTGGAATGGCCCAGAAATAGCTATGCGCCAATGATTTCTACTATTGATGATCGAATGGGAAAAGTCATAAAAAAAATAGACGAGTTAAATTTGAGGGAAAATACCATTATAATTTATATGAGTGATAACGGACACTCCACTGAAGATTATTACAATTGGGGCGAAAGTTATGGTGGAAATGGCGGTGGTGGTCACACGGGTAAATGGAGAGGTGCTAAGGGAAGTTTTCTTGAGGGAGGTATAAGAGTGCCAACAGTTATTAGCTTTCCAAAGCTTTTTGATAAAGGCGAGTCACGTAACCAGATTATAACCAATTTAGATATTTTTCCTACAATTTGTGAGATACTTAGGATTCCTCTTCCTGAAAATAAACTTGATGGCAAAAGTATTTTTGATTTGATGAAATCAAACATTAAACCCTCACCTCATGAAGTTTTACATTGGATGTGGCAAGATATGTGGGCTGTTAGAAAAGGAAATTGGAAACTAATTTTCAAT
Organism: Candidatus Pelagibacter sp. TMED153; assembly: GCA_002169935.2. The sequence goes on from NHHC02000040.1 coordinate 19,602, forward strand.
GGTAAAGACACCACTGGTAAATACTCTGAAAACCCAGAAAAATCATTTGAAATGCCGAAATTTTATCTTGCAAACTTAAATGATGAGAGACCCGAGGAAATCAATTATGCATCAAATTACCCCAATCTTGTAAAAGATCTGAATGAGTTACATAAAGTTTGGGCTAAAGAAGTATTCATGGGTTCAGGATATAGAGATCCTACACTTCTTAATTACGAAAATGTTAACTCAAATAAAGAGATGGGTACAAAAAAATTATAAAAATTTAAGATTTGATTAATTAGTTCAAAAAAACAAGCATTATTAAAAAATTATTTCAATCACTTTTACCGCTAATATTGTTAATGATTGCTTGTGAAAAAAATCAATCCAATATTATTGATAAGCCCAATATAATTTTTATCATGTCTGATGATCACACATCTCAGGCTATTGGCGCATACAAAAGTAGACTTAGTATATTAAATCCAACTCCAACTATTGATCGACTTGCAAAGGAGGGAATTTTATTGGAAAATGTATTTTGTACAAATTCTATTTGCACTCCTTCAAGAGCTACTATCATGACCGGTCAGTATGGACAAGTTAATGGAGTAGTAGATTTAACTGGTAAACTAAAAAAAGAAAATCAACATCTAGCTATTGAATTGGGAAAGTTGGGATATAATACAGCCATGATTGGTAAATGGCATCTAAAGTATGCTCCTGATTCTTTTGACTATTACAAAGTGCTCCCTGGCCAAGGTGATTATTTTAATCCAACTCTTTACTCTAGAGAAGGAGGTATCAAACAAAAATTTCGTTTTGAAAAAGACTTGGTAAGAGAAGTTAATGCCACGAAATTTGAGGGTCATTCCTCTGATGTCATTACTGACTTATCTCTAGAATGGCTGAGTGATATAAGAGATAAATCAAAGCCTTTTTTTCTAATGCATCACTTCAAAGCTCCTCATGATTTTTTTGAATACGCACCTCGATATGAAAATTATTTAGAAAATGTTAATATACCAGAGCCAGAAAGTTTATGGGATAATAAAAACAATGGTTCAATTGCAACTAAAGGTATTAATAATTCACTTACTGATACTATAGGGTCATCAATTGGGCACAGAAATATTATAAGAAATATGGGAATGCATATGGGTATTGATCCATCAATACCAGATCCTGAATATAAAAGACTATCATATCAAGAGTACTTGAAAAGATATTTAAGGTGTGTAAAAGGAGTTGACGATAACGTAAAGCGATTATTAGACTATTTGAAAAAGGAAAAACTTATAGATAATACGGTTATTATTTATACAGGCGATCAAGGTTTCATGTTAGGTGAACATGATTACATAGATAAGCGTTGGATGTATGAGGAATCCTTAAGAATGCCACTACTGGTTAGATACCCAAAAAAAATAAAAGCTGGGAGCAGGAGTGATGCAATTGTAAATAACGCAGACTTTGCACCAACCTTAATCGATATGGCGGGTGGTAAAGTACCAAACTATATGCAAGGAAGTAGTTTTAAAACTATTCTTGAGACAGGTGTAGAACCAATAGATTGGAAAAAGGATACTTATTATAGATACTGGATGCACATGGCTCACAAACATAATAATCCTGCTCATTTTGGGATTAGAACAAAGGAGTATAAATTAATATTTTTTTATGGAAGAGATTATAAAAATAATAGAGACATATCAGCTCAAAATTGGGCAGATAATCCCGCATCAATGTCATTTTTTAATACACCTCCCGCATGGGAATTTTACGATTTAAAAAATGATCCACATGAGACGAATAATTTATATGGTAAAAATAATTATCAGGAGGTTATTAGGAATTTAAAGGTTCGTCTAAAAGAACTTAGACAAGAGTTAAAAGAGGATGATTCAAAATTTCCTCAGATCAAAAAAGTAATTGATTCATATTGGGATTAAAATTGTCTGAACTTTTATATATTTTGATAAAATCTAAAAGTTATGACCTAGTCTAAATGATTCATTAAAATGTGAAAGGGTTGATTAAACATTTTCAGATGAAAGTATCCAAAGTCTCACTTAATAAATTTAATTATGCTTTTTAAAAAAAACTTTTTCTCTTTTTTCTTAATATTTTCATTCATTGCAACGTCTTTTTCCCAGCAACAATTTGAGTCTTCTTGGGAGTCATTGGACAAAAGAAAAACTCCTGATTGGTTCAGCAATGCTAAATTTGGAATATTTATTCATTGGGGATTGTATTCAGTTCCAGCTTTCACAAATAAGGGAACTTATGCTGAATGGTATTGGCATGCTCTAAATGAGGATCCAAATAGTTCAAATAAAAATAGAAGAGATAGACACTTTGCTATAACCAAGTTTCACAATAATTTTTATGGCAAAGACTACCCCTATTCTAATTTTAGAAATAATTTTAAAGCTGAATTTTTTGATGCTGATCAATGGGCAAGAATTTTCAGTCGATCGGGTGCAAAGTATGTTGTTTTAACCTCTAAACATCATGATGGTTATTGTTTGTTCCCAAATAAAGAATCTTCAGAAAGTTATGGTATGCCATGGAACTCTGTTGAATCTGGTCCAAAAAAAGATTTAGTTGGAGAACTTACTAATTCTGTAAGAAAAGAGGGTCTTAAAATGGGACTATATTATTCAATATGGGACTGGTATAATCCTTATTGGAACGAAATTCAGCAGCAAGTTCTAAGGAATGAGGCTTTAAAAGAAAATTTACCCAAAAATAGTTTTAAAGAAATAAAGTATTCAAAAAAAGAAATTAATAACTCTAAAGTTGCGCTGAATAAATATATAATGAAAGTTATGATGCCACAGTTAAAACAACTAATCAAAGATTACCAGCCATCACTTTTATTTTCTGATGGAGATTGGTGGATGGGTTATGAAAATTGGAAAACCTTGGATTTTTTAAGTTGGGCTGCAAATAACGCTCCTAATAAAGGGGAGCTTGTTTTTAATGATAGATGGGGAAAAGTTAGAGGAAAACATGGAGGATATTATACTACTGAGTATGGTGCTGGTTTTGCAGATGGAAGTAAGCCTTGGGAGGAAAATCGTGGAATAGGAATGTCTTTTGGAATCAATAGAATTGAAAATATTGATGATTATAAAACTGGAAAGGAATTAATTTTTATGCTTGTAGATATTGTAAGTAGGGGAGGAAATCTTTTACTTAATATCGGCCCAAGGTCAGATGGAACTATTCCCGTAATAATGCAAGAACGTTTATTAGAAATTGGTGATTGGTTATCAATTAATGGAGAAGGTATTTACGATACAAAACAGTGGATTAGAGATGCTCAATGGACTGATGGAAAAATTCCTCATTTTACAAAAAGTGATTTTCATTCTGGATTTCCTATATACGAGATGACAATCAACCCAAAAAAAGGGAATGCAATAAAAGAGTTTTGGTTTACTTTAAAAGATAAAAATTTATATTTCTTTAGCCCTGAGTGGCCAAATAATGAAATAATTTTTATTAAGGATATAGCTCCTACAAAGTATACTAAAGTTAAGCTAATGGGTTGTGATAAATCATTGCCATTTAAAAAGTTTAAGGATGGTATAGAGATAGATATTTCTTCAATAAAAATTAATGACTTAAAAACCAATTACGTTTATGGTTTTAAAATATCTCAAACTAAGTAGATAATTTTATAATAAAGCTTTGAAATTTTTATGTATAAAAAAATGATATGCTGACATCTAATCACATTTCTAAGGTTGTCTTCATTCTATGCACTATTTTTTTTGGATGTAAATTTAATTCAGATGAAAACAAATTAGTGAATAGAGTAAAAAATTCAATTGATGGATATTACGACAATAAAGATGTTAGTTTGTCAATGAAACGGTATATTGATTTTTGGAGCCAGAAGGAACCCTCAATAAATGAATTTTATTCAAACTTTAGTTATTATCCTTTAAAGGGATTGGAGTATGAGAATGGTATTTCAAGAAGAGATCCTAGTTCGATAATTAAGGTTAACGGATTATATTATGTATACTTCACTAGGAGTCAGAGATCAGGTCCACCAGTAGGATATAAAAAAGCCACTAAATCAATCCCTGCTAATACATGGGACTTATGTGATATTTACTATGCGACTTCAAAAGATATGATTAACTGGCAGGAACAGGGGTTAGCAGTTTCCAGGGGGTCTCAGGGTTCTTTTGATGATAGAAGTGTATTTACACCCGATATAATGGTATATAAAGGTAAGTATTACTTGTATTACCAAGCTGTTTCATCTCCTTTTAGCGAGCGTTCAAAGAATGTTATAGGTATGAGTTGGGCAAATAAACCTGAAGGACCCTGGTTCAAAAATAATAAGCCCATTTTGACTACAGGAACTGCAGGTAAATTTACAAGTGATTCTTCAAAAAGATCCCATATTGAATTTTATGGTGATTTTGATAGTCATAAAGTACATGACCCCAATCTAATTATTAGAAACAATGAAATTTGGATGTATTATAAAGCACACCCTATGGGGGTTGGAAGTGAACAAGACTATCCAAGGGGAGTTGGATTGGTAAAACCATATCCAAATTTTTCAATGGGACTTGCAATCTCAAAATTTCCAGAGGGTCCATTTGAAAAACACCCCTTAAACCCAGTTTCAGCTAGTGGTCACGAAGCCCTTGTTTGGCCTTACAAAGAGGGAGTAGCCACAATGATAACTGCAAATGGACCTGAGAAAAATACGATTCAGTGGGCAAAAGACGGAGTAAATTTTGAGGTAAAATCTCATATAGTATTACCTCCCGATGCAGCGGGTTTGTTTTGTAAAGATAAGTATACAAATACAAAAAATGGTTTAGGTTTTACTTGGGGTATTTCCCATGTTCCACAATCTAAATCAAAACCATGGGCACATTTAATCAAATTTAAATGTGACTTGAGTCAGGAGATAGATGATTTTTCTCACAAAACAGAGAATATAAGATTTGACGAGTATACTAGATTAAATTCGACTAATAGATAAAATGTATTTTCTTATTGTCTCATGATTTTAAAAAACTTATTGTAAACTTTTTTAAGTGAATTTTAAAAAAAATTAATGACCCAATATTATTAATTTATTAATGATAAAGAAACTAATTATAATGATTTAAATTACTCAAGTTTAAAGATTCGATCCATTGGCACCCACTTTTCATTGCTATCGCCCCAGGGAATTCTTTGTTGATATTCTGCCATCATCTCCTCCCATTTTTGAACAAAAGGATTTAGTGAGTCCATTTTATATTTCTTTATAGGATCAAAGGTATTATTAACCTCAATAATCATGAACATTCTGTTGCCTACTAAGTAAATTTCCATGTCCTCTATACCAGAATCTTTAATACTTTTTGTAATCTCTGGCCAAGCATTACCCTTTGCATGATACTCTTTGTATTCGTTTATTAATTTTGATTCATTTTTTAAATCACATGAATAACAAAGTCTTTTTTTCATTTTCCTGGTTGATTTTATTTAGAGGTGTAAGTTCTAATTGTTAAATATCCATAATATGATACGACACTAAGACAAAATAGAGGTAGAATAAATGAAAATCTAATTTCTGGAATAAACCCAAAAATTTTAAGATCATCTAAGCCATCACCTCCCCAGTCTAATATCCATCCTTGGGCTACAGGCATCAAAGCTCCTCCAACAATTGCCATAACAAGACCTGCAGAACCAATTTTAGACTCCTCTCCCATACCTTTTAGGGATATACCGTAAATTGTTGGAAACATTATTGACATAAAAGTTGATATTCCAACTAATGAAATTAATCCAATAATACCAGGTAATAGAATTGCACCGAGACTACATATCATACCACCTAATCCAAAATACATAAGCATTTTCGATGGATTTATTCTTTTCATTAGGGCAGTTCCAATCCAACGACCGGATAGAAATGAAATCATTGCAGTAATATTAAAATTTGTAGCTACTAGATTTAATCCTAAATTTTCATTAAGATTATCTACATATTGAAAGATGTATGTCCAACACATTATTTGACATCCGACATTAAAAGCTTGAGCAATTACCCCATATTTGTAATTCCGATTTGTGAATAAATTTTTGAATGAATCAGATAAAGATATTTTTTCTTCATGTTGAGTATTAGGAATTTTAGTGAAAAGAATTATGGTCATTATAAAAAGAACTAAAACACCCAAACCCAAATATGGAATACTTATAATTGCAAGGTCATTTTCTCTTATAGATTGTAATTCTGGACCAGATAAAGCATTGTATGCTTCTGAGGTGTAATCATCTGACCTTAATGCACTAATTACAAAAACTTGAGCAATAATCATTCCAGCTAACGATCCTATTGGATTAAAAGCTTGAGCTAAATTTAGACGCCTAGTTGATGTCTCATTATCTCCTAAAGACAATATCAAAGGGTTTGCAGTAGTTTCTAAAAAAGCAAGACCACATGTTATTACCCAAAGTGATAAGAGAAAAAAATTATATTCCTCAAGAATAGCTGCTGGATAGAACAAAAATGCTCCAGATGCATAGAGGATTAAGCCAAGAATAATTCCCGATTTATAACTATATTTTCTAATAAATAAAGCAGCTGGAAGTGCCATAAAAAAATATCCAAAATAAAATGCAAATTGAACTAATGATGCCTGAACATTACTCAACTCAGGCATTACTTTTTTAAATGCAGATACCATTGGATTAGTTAGGTCATTTGCTATACCCCATAATGCAAATAAAGATGTAATGATAATAAATGGAAATAAAAGTTTTTTACTTACAAGTGGTATTTTAATATCCTTTTTCATCTATTGAAAATTAATTTTATTTAAAAATTATTACTCATTTAGTAATGCCCGATCTAAGTGAACATAGCCTCCATCACAAAAAATAAATTGACCAGTAGTGTGTGATGATTTATTTGAAATAATAAATAGAGCAGTATTAGCAATTTCATCTGTTTTGGTCATTCTTTTCTCAAAAGGGATTTTCTCTATAATTGATTTTAGCTTTTGTTTTCCATTTTTTAAAGTTTTTATCCAGTTTTCATATGAAGGAGTCCAACTTTCAGCAATTATAAGAGCGTTAACACGAATACTATATTTGATTAAATCAACAGCCCACTCTCTAGTTAATCCTAAAACTCCCCCTTTTGAAGCAGCATAACCTGACGTGCCTCCCTGCCCAGTAACAGCAACTTTTGATCCTATATTAAGAATATTTCCTTTTGAAACTTTTAAATAAGGTAAAGCATATTTTACAACCAGAAAATAACTAACCATATTTAGTTTTAGTGAATTCATAAAATCATTATAGGAAGAATCAAAACCAACTCCATCATTTACACCTACGTTATTAATAATAGCATCGATTCTTCCATATTTAGCAGCAATTAGTTTAATTGATTTTTTTATTTGATTAGGGTCTGTCACATCAGTCTTACAAAATAACGCATCAATTCCACTTTTTTTTATTTCCTCAACGTATTCAAAACCTCGATCATTTCTATCAATTATTGCAGGAATTGATCCCTCTTTTACTAAATGTTTTATCATAGTTTCACCGATACTCCCTTTTATCCCTGCAGCACCAGTTACAATAATGATCTTGTTTTTTAACTCCAAATTCATACTCAAATTTTTAAATTATAAAAATTAATTGCATTTTCATACATAATTAAATTTTGTTCATTAGGGCTATAAGATGAAATAAAATCAGTGACTAATTTTTTAACCTCATAGTAATTACCTGCAACAAGACATACGGGCCAATCCGAACCAAACATCAATTTTCTGGGACCAAAAGATTCCATAACTAAATCCATGTATGGTTCAATTTGTTCTTTTTTCCAATTTTTATGATCTGCCTCAGTTATCATACCAGAAAGCTTACAATATACATTTTCTTGTTTACCAATCTCCTTAATTAATGTAGCCCAACCGTAATAAAAATTATCAAAAATATAAGGTTTTCCTATGTGATCTATTACAAATTTTTGGTTTGGAAATTTTTTAGTTAGTTCTAACACAGATCCAAGTTGATGAGGAAATACAAGAATATCATAGGAATAATCATATTTTCCGAGAAGTTTAATTCCACTTAAAAATTGAGGACGTAACAAGAAATTATGATCGGACTCGTCTTGAACTACATGGCGAAACCCTTTAATAATATCTATTTTTTTATAATTCTCAAGATAGCTTTCTAATTTCTGAGATTTTAAATCAACCCAACCAACGATACCCTTTATAAAGTTGTAAATTTCTGAAAGTCCAATTAAGAAATTCGTTTCAAAAGTTGATTGATCCGCCTGCACAGCAACACAATAGTTTATTTTGTTATCAATAAAAACCTTAATTAAGTCTTGTGGAAGAAAATCACGTTGGATAATCTTCATGCGATTATCAATCCAGGAATGTTTTTTTGGTTCATATTTCCAAAAATGTTGATGGGAGTCAACTACCATTAAATTATTTTTTAACCAAGTTAAATAAAACTGAACTTAATTCAATAGGTTTTCAAAATCAATCTTGCTTATTAAAAAAGTTGGATATTGGCCAGTAAAATTTAATAAGTTTAATATCTGTTTATTAAAAGGATAGATGATATTGACTTTTATTTACATAGGAGTTGCTGATTGGAAATTCTGATCAAAAACTTAAAAAATATTTTTATTTTATAAACATAAGATATTTATTTTTTCACTATACTTGAGCAGGATGAGGCTTATATTAAAAACTTTTTTGATCACCTATTTTTTGATAGGTTTGCTGGCTTGTCAGTCTTCTAACACTCCAAAGCCAGAGTTTCTTTTTAAGGCTAGCATGTTGGTGAAAGAAAATCATACTTGGTACAAGGCATTTAAATATTTCGGTGAATTATTATCTGAACGCTCTCGAGGTAGGATAAAATTACAAGTATACCCCTCCGAGCAATTGGCTAAAGAATTAGAGGCCCTACGGTTGATCCGCGCGGGCGTAATTGATATGACCATTTCCGCTAGCTCACTTACTAATTTTGCTGAGATTATTACTTTTTCGGACATGCCTTTTTTACTTAGGGATACTTTGGCGATGCAAAAACTCATCAACAGTTCTATTGGAAAACGAATTGAACGGGAGATGATTGAAAAAATAGGGATCCGACCCATAGGCTATTTCCAACGTGGTGAGCGCCATCTTACCTCTAACCGCCCCATAAAGCATCCCGACGATCTGGATGAGTTGATCATCAGGGTGCCCAATGCTCCTTCCTATGTGTCGGTTTGGAAAGCAATAGGTGCAAAACCAACCCCCATGGCTTTTTCTGAGGTATTTTCCTCTCTCCAACAAGGAACCATAGAGGCACAAGAAAACCCTTTTGCAATGATTAAAAATGCGGGTTTTAGTGAGGTTCAGAAATATCTTAATTTAACGGGTCATGTGATTTCTTGGGGTTATCCCCTGGTGGGAGAAAAGCAATTCCAAATGCTTCCAGATGATTTGAAAGTAATTTTTTTACAGGCCGCCAAAGAAATGCAAACCTATGAACACCGTTTATTTCTCGAAAATGAGTCCAAAGTACAAGATGAGTTAAAAGCTGCTGGGATGATTTTTGTTAAGGTAGACAAAAATGCCTTTATTGAAAATGGTGAAAAAGCAGTGTATGAAAGTTTGTCCCCAGAAATGCAGGATGTTTATGACAAAATCAAAAAAATTACCCGATGAAATTTAAGATCTTTTTGTCCACCTTTTTGAAGTATGGAACACTCCTGACCACTTTGGGCTTTATCTCTTCTGTCTCCCTACAAATTTATGCCCGATTTTTTCTCACGGATGTTCCGTCCTGGACGGAGGAGGCTTCGAGAATGTTATTTATTTACTCTGTCTCCTTTGCGAGTGGACTCGCCTATCGGGGGAATTACTTTGTTTACCTGGAAGCTTTTTATATAGGGTTTTCAAATAAGACGAAAAAGATGGTGGACTTAGTTTCACCCATTTTAAGTTTTTTGTTATTTGGGATCACTGCTTGGTATGCTATAGCCGTTTTTCAAATGGGATTCAGCGAGTCGTCTCCCAGTCTACAAATAATGATGGCAATTCCGTTTTTTAGCTTACTTATTTTAAGTTGCTCTGTAAGTTTTTACAGTTTGCTTAGCCTTTTAAAAAAGATTAAGTATTGGAAATTATGATTGCACTATTACTCGCTGTTTTTGTCCTTGGTTTATACTTTCATTTTCCAATTGCTTTTTCTTTGGGACTTTCATGTTTGGTCTATTTTATTTTTAGTGGTAGCCCAATGGTGGTGGTTCCTTTAAAAATGTATGCTGGAATTGATGTTTTTATATTACTGAGTATTCCAGGTTTTGTTATTGCTGGAAACTTGATGAACCAGAGTGGGCTTACTGATAAAATCATTGATTTTTGTAATCATTTATTGGGACATGTTCGCGGTGGACTATCTTTTGTAAATATCAGTGCTTCCATGCTTTTCGCTGGGATTTCTGGGACTGCTATTTCTGATACTGCCAGCCTGGGAGCTGTAATGATTCCTGCCATGAAAAAAGAAGGCTATGACAGTGATTTTTCATGTGCTATTACAGCCGCTTCCTCAACGGTGGGACCCATTATCCCTCCCAGTTTACCAATGATCATCGCTGCTACTTTAAGTGGTCTGTCAGTAGGAAAACTGTTTTTAGCGGGTGCTATTCCAGGCCTGTTATTAGGGTTGGGCTTGATGCTGGTGGCCTATTTTGTGGCCAAAAAAAAGAACTATCCCAAACATCCAAAAAGTACCCCACTGCAGATTTTTAAAAGCTTTATCAATACTTTTTGGGCTTTGTTAATGACAGCGATCATACTTTTTGGAATTATAGGTGGTGTCTTTACCCCTACAGAAGCCTCTGTTGTGGCGGTTCTATATGTACTTTTTATCGGGCTGTTTGTTTATAAAAAACTTAACCTAAGGAACATTTCTGTGGTTGTTTTAGACTCAATGAAAACTACCGCTTCATTAATGATACTTGTGGGTTTTGCCAATTTATTTGGATATATACTGATCACCGAACAGATTCCGCAACGTATCTCAGAGCAGATTTTATTGTTTACCACTAACAGATATACTGTGCTTTTGCTGATCAATCTTCTGCTTATTTTGATAGGCACTTTTATGGAGACCATAGCCGCTCTTTTAATTTTATTTCCTATTTTACTAAAGGTTGCGATTGAGGTTGACGTTGAACCCATACACTTTACTGTGATTGCCGTGTTGAATTTAATCATTGGACTTACAACCCCCCCTGTAGGGGTTTGCTTGTTTGTTGCATCCAGTATTGGCAAAACTCCAATCGGAAAAGTGAGCCGTTCAGGATTACCATTTCTAGCAGTAAGTCTTTTGGTATTGCTATTAGTCTCGCTTTTTCCTGAACTATCACTTTTTCTACCTCATCTGATTATGGATTGATTTTTATTCTCATTAAAAAGATATTTTTTATTACACACTCTATGTTTCCTTCCCATAAAATATTAAACCCTACAGGTAAATTTTATTTCTCATCAGAGATTGTGGTACTTCTAATCCTCCTTTTGGATTTTTTGTTATTTTAGTTTATTGAACCACATTTTATTTAATATGAAGGAGCTATTATTCATTTTCATTTGGGCATTATCGATTCCATTTACATTCAGTCAAGCAGCCCAATTAAATGACAAAGATCTTGAAGCTTTTAGGAAAGTAGAAAAAGATGTAAAAAATAATCTCAGTGAAGAGATTGTAAAGATTAATGATAATTTTTACATGATTAAACCCATTGGTGGTGTTGCTGGAAATATCGGAGTTTTTATTTCTGATAAGGGTCTAGTATTAGTTGATGATCAATGGGAAATCATTGAGGATTTAATTTTAGAGACCATTAATTTGATAAGTAAAAAAGACATAAGCATTATTATAAATACACATTTTCATTACGATCATATAGATGGGAATAAAGCTTTTGGAAAAAAAGGAATTCCGATTATTTCTCATGAGAATGTAAGGAAAAGGCTTAAAAGGAAAACAAGACTTTATGGTCATCCCGAGCATAATTATAACATGGTCCAGGATAAATATCCAGATTATGCATTGCCCTCAAGTGTCTACAATTCAACTATGAAAATTTATGTTGATAATGAAGAAATACAACTTTCAAATTTTGGTCCAGGTCACACTGATGGTGACACAATTGTATTTTTTAAAAATAATAATGTAATTCACGCGGGGGATTCATTTGTAACATATGGCTATCCTTTTGTTGATCTAAATGACGGTGGTAGCTTTAAGGGTTTCATTAATATCTTAAATCAAATTATTGCTATTTCGGATGATAAGACAAAAATAATTCCTGGACACGGACCTGTCAGTAACGTAAATGATGTAATAGCTTTTAAAAATATTCTTCAAGAGCATTATGAAATTACTGAAGATGGATTTGAAGAAGGTTTATCTGTTAAACAAATAATGGCTGAAATCAAAACAGAATTAAATGGCCCTGGAAATATAAATAAAGAGGACTTCATCAAGAACATCATTTATGATTTAAAAACAAACTAAATCGCAGGGATATTCTACTCTTTAAGTTCTGGTAATTCACCCCCTTTTGTAGGTTTTGTTATTCTCATTTTCGTTTAAGTTTAGACAATAGCGGGGATTAAGGCATGCTATGCCTGTTTATACTGATTTTCATGTGAATAGGATTATTATTTTATTTGAATACCCTAAGGTAATAAAAAATAAACTGCAAAATTTAAGGTATTAGAGTGAAAGTTGAAAAATAGAGGAAAAGGCAACCCTAGAGGCAACCGAAAAAAAGAAGCCCCGAAAACACTGAGNCTTTCAGGNCTNTNGAGCGGAGAAAGAGGGATTCGAACCCCCGGAGGTGTGACCCTCAACAGTTTTCAAGACTGCCGCATTCGACCACTCTGCCATTTCTCCAATGCGGTNGCAAATATACATTCCTTTTTCATATTAGAAAATATTTAATTCTTCTCTTTTATGTCTAGGATTAGGCTCTACTTTGTATTTTTAGAAAAGTTTATGGAAGAAGTTTTTCAATTANTATTTCTTATAGTTATTGGTTTTTTAGCTGGAGTTGTAAATACTCTAGCAGGAGGTGGTTCTCTTTTTACACTTCCAGTTTTGATTTTTTTAGGTTTACCACCTCAAGTGGCNAATGGAACTAATCGTATAGCGATTGTAGTTCAGTCTTTGAGTGGTGCTATGGGATATCGAAGTAAGGGAGTAAGTAGNTTCCCCTTCAACATCTATTTAGGAATAAGCNCAAGTTTTGGAGCTTACATAGGAGCTCAAATAGCTATTGATATTGANGGATATATCTTCAATAAGGTACTTGCTATAATTATGGTTATCATAGGTNTTTTGATTCTTTTTCGTCAAAAAAAGTTGGAACTTGAATTGCCTGAACGTTTAGAGGGAAAGTATCTTTTTTGGAGTATTNTTGGTTTTTTTGTAATAGGTATTTACGGAGGTTTTATTAATGCAGGTATTGGNATTGTTATTATGTTATTTTTAAACCGTNTNAACNACATGTCTTTAGTCAAGACTAATGCNACTAAAGTNGCTGTNGTTTTTATCTATTCAACNGTAGCTTTNATTCTTTTTTCTTACAATGATGCCGTGGACTGGAAGATGGGANTCTTTATGGCTCTTGGNACNAGTTTTGGTGCNTGGTTTNCNAGCCGCTGGTCAGTGAAGAAAGGTGATNGANTGATTCGNCTAGCTATGCTTGTCACTATTTGNATNATGGCAGTAAAGCTCTGGTTTTTCNANTAATTTTAATAATTTTTATATCCTTCAATAGTAATTCCGTATCCAGTAATTCCAATTCTTGGTTGTTGTTTTGAATTACTAATCACCTTCAACCTTTGTATCCCTATATCNTGCAATATTTGAGCTCCAATTCCAAAATCTTTACTNTCCATTTTCATTGGAGGNACTTCATCTATTTTTCCTTCCTGNTGCATTTCTATNAGTGTATCAATACGTGCTAAAAGATTTTCCGGANTTTGTTCTTGATTGATAAANAGTAGGGCTCCTTTTTCCTCTTGATTAATTAATTTAAAAATATCATCTAAACGCTGATGAATAGANCCTGTTAGCATGCCCAAAATATCATTTGTTATTTTTGAGGATTGTATTCTTGTTAGAATCATTTCATCCTTACCCCAATTCCCTTTAGTAAGNGCTAAGTGAACATTTCCGTTTGTTGTTTGNTCATAAGCACGCATACGAAATTTTCCATAACGAGTATTTATTTCATGATCAACNTTTTTTACAATAAGACTGTCNTGNTGCATTCTGTAGGAAACNAAATCTTCNATAGATACTATTTTGAGATTAAACCTTTTTGCTACTTCTAAAAGNTGAGGTAATCTTGCCATTGTTCCATCTTCATTCATTATTTCNACTATAACTCCTGCAGGTTTAAATCCAGCAAGTCTTGCAAAATCAATTGCAGATTCTGTNTGTCCAGTTCTTCTTAATACTCCACCGCTTTTTGCAATTAGTGGAAAAATGTGTCCNGGTCTAGAAAGGTCATAAGGTGANGTTTTTTCATCNACTAATGNCTTNACNGTAAGTGCTCGGTCTGAAGCTGAAATACCAGTTGTAACTCCTTTNCCTTTTAGATCGACAGANACAGTGAAAGCNGTTTCCATTGGATCTGTNTTGTTGGAGACCATTTTTCCTAANTGAAGATCTTGACANCGGTCNTCGGTTAAAGGNGTNCAGATTAGTCCNCTTCCNTGTGTTGCCATAAAATTTATTAATTCAGGAGTAATTTTTTCAGCNGCAGCTATAAAATCTCCTTCATTTTCTCTATTTGCATCATCAACTACAATAATANCCTCNCCATTTTTTATAGCTTTTATACCTTCTTCAATACTGTTTAATTTGATNAAATTTTGTTTCATGATATTTTTAGNAAAGGGATTTTTTTAATCAATTTTAAAATNGGNTAAAAAACATCATATAAACTTACAGAACCTTTGTCAGCTGAAGCTCTTTTGGTTAATATATATGAAAATGGNGCTAAAATCAGAGTGGCAATCCATGTTGCAAAGAATGGAGGTATGCTNTTGTCTTCAGCAGCATTTTTACTAAAAAGCCCAATATAATGATAGGTTAAAAATATTATAATTGATAGCACTAAAGGAAGACCNATACCACCTTTTCGAATGATGGCACCTAAAGAGGCNCCNATAAGGAATAGAAAAAGTGAAACNAATAGTANNGTATACTTTTCNTGAAGTGTTATTTTATGNAGATTAATTAATTTTTGAAAAGCAAAAAACTGGGTATTTTTTGNTTTTAGATCTCGAAGTGATTTNTTCAATTTATTAATGCTTTCATCATANAACCTTACTTTTTTCCAATTTTCATCCATNATAACAAAACCTAAAATATNTGANGGTATAGAGTCATTTTGAANNNTTTTTNTGTTTTTACGAGCTGAGTTACTAATTGCACTNTGTTTTGAAAAATTATAACTAAATACNGTTTGTTCTTCTTNAAAATTGGTTTNAAGAGTNTCAATACTTTTTTGAAGCTGATTGATTTTTTGCATNCTAAATGAAGTTGTGATGTTCTCTTCTTCTAAATTCACATTGTTAAATTGTGATAAATCAATATTCATTTCNTACTCCTCAAAAGCNACCTTAGCATGAGGGATACGCAAACGATCTCTCATTTTTTTTGGTATAACTTCTTCATANCGGTTACCATTGTATAAAACTAATTTTAAGTTNGGATCTGTTGGTTCATTTTTCATTTCTCCACGTTCAGCCTTTATTACAACATTATTTTGCTGGTTTGGAGAGTATTCGTGAATAATTACATCTTCAAGAAAACGCTCATTATCTCCATATTTTCTTTTTACCTTAATATTTATTTGACCTATTTCGTTAAAAATACCTTCTCTAATAGCAAGAGTAGGTTCTAATTTNGCAAGGTTTCGNCTTAAATTNTATGACTTTAGTTCACCATAGGGGATTACATGATTTGANAAATAAAACATACCNATTCCCAANGCTATNTGAAAAATAGATAANCCCAATAAAGCACGTTGAAGNGATATTCCTGTCGATTTCATTGCGGCAAACTCATAATTCTCTGAAAGCGTNCCAAATGTCATTAATGANGCAAGAAGAACAGANAGTGGCAATACTAAAGGGATTAATTTAGGTGAGTAGTAAANTAAAAACTTTCCAATNATTAATATATCAAGTCCTTTTCCGGCAAGCTCATCAATAAATAACCAGAAGGTCTGAATTACAAAAATGAACATACAGATTGTAAAGACACTTACCAATCGGGTTAAATAGCTTTTTAATATGTATCGATCTATAATTTTCAATTATCAGTCATTTATATAATAATCTGGATATTTGCTAACATCAAAATCAAAAAAATCAGGCCCTAAAGTCATATTGGTTTTTAAATTTTTTAATGTAAGAGTGGTTCGAGTTTGAGATGTAGTGATTTCAATTAAACGGAAAATAGTTTTTGTTTTTAAGTCAATCCCTAATAACAAATATTTTAAATCCTTATTTTCTTCAATTGGAATTAATTTAACAAACTGAATAATTCGATTTTTTACATTTTGCTTTATGTCCCATTGGAATGCGTAACCCTCTCTGTAAAAAACAAGAAGTTTAGAGGGGTTTATGCCAAAATCGTTATCATCTTCTAAACTACTGATAGTAATTTCTTCATTCTCTGGTATTATTGTATATGTTTTTTCACCATCAAAAAGTTGTTCATTTCCTAAAAAATTTAGTTTATAAAAATCTCCACTAATAGTTGCANACCCNTTAGTTTCTTGACGNATATTTTCCTGACGATTTTCTAAGACATANGTAAAATCAAAGGTTAGATTTTNAAATCCTGAGATTGTTTTTGATACTTCATCTAAGAGTTTTTTTGNAGCCTCAGGAGTTTGTGCTTGAATGCATAAACTTAAAAAAAGAAAGAAGTTTGATATAAAAAAAATCTTCATAGTTNATTTACAAATATTTTATATTTTATCATCGTTTATAAGNCGGTCTAAAGAGGCTAAATCTGATATAAGNACTTGCCTTGCTTTACTACCCTCAAAAGGTCCNACAACACCTGCAGCNTCCATTTGATCAATNATTCTNCCNGCACGATTATAGCCTAATTTTAATTTACGTTGCAACAATGATGCTGAGCCTTGTTGAGCAGTTACAATAACCTCAGCTGCTTCTCTAAAAAGAGCATCTCTATCACTNGCATCAATATCCAAATTAGATGTATTTTCTTCACTAATGTATTCTGGTAGTAAATGTGCATCAGCATATCCGCGTTGTGCTCCTACGTAAGAAGCTANNCGCTCTACTTCTGGTGTATCTACAAAAGCACATTGTATTCGCGTTAGTTCATTTCCTTGAGTGAAAAGCATATCTCCNCTTCCGATTAATTGATCTGCACCACCACTGTCTAAAATAGTTCTAGAATCAATTTTTGANGTTACCCTAAAGGCAACACGCGCAGGAAAGTTTGCTTTTATAATACCAGTAATAACATTGACTGAAGGACGTTGAGTNGCTATAATCAAATGAATTCCTATTGCACGTGCTAATTGAGCTAAACGNGCAATAGGTGTCTCTACTTCTTTACCAGCAGTCATAATCAAATCNGCAAACTCATCTACAACNAGAATAATATAAGGTAAGAAACTNTGCCCATCTTTAGGATTTAGCTTTCGCTCTTTAAATTTCTTATTNTATTCCTTNAGGTTACGNCACATACCATTTTTAAGNAGTTCNTAACGGTTATCCATTTCGATACAGAGAGAGTTTANGGTGTTNATTACCTTAGTATTGTCTGTTATGATNGCCTCTTCGGTATCTGGGAGTTTTGCAAGATAGTGGCGTTCTATTTTGCTATATATATTTAGCTCTACTTTTTTAGGATCTACTAAAACAAATTTAACTTCTGCNGGGTGTTTTTTATAAATCAAAGATGTTANCACAGCATTAAGACCAACAGACTTTCCTTGTCCAGTAGCTCCTGCCATNAGAAGATGTGGCATTTTAGCTAAATCCACAACAAATGTTTCGTTACTAATTGTTTTTCCCATAGCTATGGGNAGCTCCATCTCAGCGTTTTGAAATTTAGCAGAAGAAATTACAGATCGCATTGATACAANGCTTGGCTTTTGATTGGGAACTTCAATCCCAATTGTTCCTTTACCAGGAATAGGTGCAATAATTCGAATTCCCAATGCTGCAAGAGATAGNGCAATATCATCTTCTAAATTTTTAATTTTAGANATTCTAATTCCTGCATCTGGAACAATTTCATAAAGAGTGACAGTTGGACCAATTGTTGCTTTAATATTAGAAATCCCAATTTTATAGTTATTTAGAGTTTCTACAATTTTATTTTTATTAGCCTCAAGTTCTTCCTGGTTAATTGTTATTCCTGTATCACCATAGTCTTTTAATAATTCAATATTAGGCATCTTGAAGTTACTCAACTCTAGAGTAGGGTCAAAGAAACCTTGCTTTTCAACTAAGCTATTTGCTANTTTTTCATCNACCAATTCTTCTTCTAAAGTCTCAACTTCCATGATCAATTCNTCTGTCTTTAAAANTGGTTCTTTAATTGGAGTTTCATTTTTTGATTTAGTCGNATCAAAATCAATTTCTATTTCATCTTTTGAGTCNTCNTCTAGAGAAACAGGNTCAATTAAAGTTTCGTCATTNGTAATTTTATTTTCAACTTNTTTATTCTTAGANCCTATCNACCATTGTTTCATTTTTTCTGGAGTCCATTCAAGTTCTATTACNATAAAACATAAAAAGAAAAAAGCTANACTTGNNAATACNCCTACACTTCCAATATAGCTTNTCATAANGACATTNATTTCAAAACCAACTATACCAGATANAAGTATTTCANTAGGAAAAAAATATCCTAGTGTNATACAAAGCCAAATTAAATGAGAAATNCCCCANGCCCAAGATGAAATTAAANGATTTGTTNTGCTNTTAAAAAANAATTTATAACCAGTAAGNCCCAAGAGATANGGAAAAAATACAGCAGCTAANCCAACGCCTTGATATATAAAATAGTGACTNAAANNAGCACCGANTTTATTCAAAAGATTTTTAGCAACNACTGTTTTGTCTGTAAANGAACCAATTGTACTGAAATCAGNTTTCCAATTNATNAGATAAGATCCAAAAGCAATACTCAAAAGAAGTGCNACTAGCATCAACCCNCCCCCAAATAATACTTGNCNTTGACGGATGAGTTTAGGATTTGATTGGTTGNTTTTNTGCTTTTTAGCCATTCAATTGTGTTCTAAAACAAAAATACGAATTCAATTGTAAAGTGATGGAATTTATATGANTTTGNGCTATTACNAGTTTTTGAAAGAAAAGTTAATTGAAGTCAAACCTTATATTTAANNATNNAAAAGGGTTTAAAAATNAAAACCCGATTNANTCGGGTTTTAATGATNTAAATTNAAACANTCTANTCCAAATCAAANCGATCTGCATTCATTATTTTACTCCAAACTTGAATAAAATCATTAATGAATTTTTCATTATTGTCATCTTGGGCATATACNTCTGCTATCGCACGAAGTTCAGAATTTGATCCAAAAACAAGATCTGTACGAGATGCTGTTCTAGTCTCTTCTCCAGTATTTCGGTCTTTTGAAACATAACTGTTGTAATCTGTAGTTTTCCATTCATCATCCATAGATAAAAGTTTTTTAAACCATTGATTGTTGAGCTCACCGTTTGTCCAGACTCCTTCTCCTGTATGTGAAACTCCCATAGAACGCATTCCTCCTACGAGTAGTGTCATTTCAGTTGGAGTAAGTCCTAATAGTTGTGATTTATCTAATAAGATTTCTTCTGGACTTACCGCGAATTCTTTTTCAGAATAGTTTCTGAAGCCGCAAGCTTTAGGTTTTAGCAAGTCAAATGAATCTACGTCTGTATTTTCTTGATTTGCATCTCCTCGTCCAGTTGTGACATTAACTTTATGACCACTTGCTTTTTCAATTCCAACAGCACCTGCAACCACAATAACATCAGCAATACTAGTGTTTTGATCTTTTGCTATTTTTTCATAAATAGATAAGACTTTTTCGAGTTCTTTTGGTTTAT
The DNA here is from genome assembly GCA_002169935.2 of Candidatus Pelagibacter sp. TMED153. The sequence goes on from NHHC02000040.1 coordinate 39,788, forward strand.
TTACTTCCCAATTTTTTTGAGGTTCCAAACGAATCCTAGCTCCGTTTGCTCCACCACGATTATCTGAGTTACGGTATGTACTTGCACTTGCCCATGCTGTATTAACCATTTCTCTTACACTAAGTCCTGATTTTGAAATTGTTTCGCGTAGACTATGTTCTTCAGAAGAAGTTAAAATTTTACCAGCTGGCGTAGGGTCTTGCCAAATGTATTCAACATTTTTAAAATCCCCAGTAACATAATTTGTTTTTGGTCCCATATCTCGGTGAAGCAACTTAAACCAAGCACGAGCAAAAGTTTCCCCAAACTCTTCTGGATTTTCTAAAAATCTATTACATATCTTTCGATATTTAAGATCTACCTTTAAAGACATATCTGCTGTAGTCATCATTGGAAGTACTTTTTGACCACTACCATCGACCTGTGGAACCATATCTTTTTCATCACAGTTAATAGGATGCCATTGCCAAGCGCCTGCAGGACTTTTCTTACATTCCCACTCATATTTAAACAAAAGTTCCAAATAACCCATGTCCCATTGAATAGGGTTGGTAGTCCAAGGACCTTCAATACCACTAGTAATTGTATCAACACCTACCCCAGAAGCATATCTATTTTTCCACCCGAGGCCCATTTCTTCAATTGATGCTCCTTCAGGTTCAACTCCAACTAGAGCATCATCACCAGCACCATGAGCTTTTCCAAAGGTGTGTCCTCCAGCTGTTAATGCAACGGTTTCTTCATCGTTCATAGCCATTCTTTTAAATGTTTCACGAACGTCTTGGGCTGATAAAGCAGGGTCAGGATTTCCGTTAGGGCCCTCTGGGTTGACATATATCAATCCCATTTGAACAGCTGCAAGAGGGTTTTCGAGAGATTGACGGGTATCACCATAACGATTATCTCCTAACCATTCATCTTCAGATCCCCAATAAATATCTTTTTCAGGTTGCCAAATATCTTCTCTACCCATAACAGTACCGTGATTAGGCCCNCCCATATCTTCAATAGCAACATTTCCAACAAGAACAAGTAAATCTGCCCAAGAAATTTTATTTCCATATTTTTCTTTTATAGGCCATAATAAACGTCTTGCTTTATCTAGGTTNCCATTATCAGGCCANGAATTNAGAGGAGCAAAACGTTGGGCNCCAGTTGCAGCTCCCCCACGTCCGTCTCCTGTTCTATAAGTTCCAGCAGCATGCCATGTCATTCGGATAAAGAAAGGGCCATAGTGTCCATAGTCAGCTGGCCACCAATCTTTAGAATCTTTTAACATGATTTTTATATCATTTTTAACAGCTTTTAAATCTAACTGCTTGACATCATCTTTATAATTAATTTCAGCAATAGGATTACTTCTGTTACTGTGTTGTCGTAAGATNTCNAGATTTAAGTGATTAGGCCACCAATCCTTATTTTGGGTTCCTAGATTTGGTGTAGTTGTTGAACCGTGAAACGGACATTTACTTTCGCTCATAATTAAAAATTTATTTTTATCTAAAGTATGAAACCTTGATTAGGTTTTAAAAAATTGAGTTTGGAATTATTGATGTATTTATAAGTTTTTCTTATTGAAAAGAATAAGATTAAAAACCATTTATAATAAGTTTTATTTTTTTGCAATTTTAAGACTAAATGCAGCATAAAGAAGAGTCATAAAAGGACTAAGCCAGTTAAATATTGCAAATACGAAGTATTCTCCCACACCTACACCNAAAACACCTGACTGATAGGCACCGCANGTATTCCAAGGAATTAGAACAGAAGTAACNGTTCCTGAATCTTCNAATGTNCGACTTAGGTTTTCTGGTGCTAANCCACGATCATCATAAGCTTTAGCAAACATTTTNCCTGGAATTACTATTGATAAATATTGATCTGATGCNGTAAGGTTGATAGNTAAACAAGAGGCTACNGTACTTGTAAATAGTTGAAAAGTATTTTGAGCCCAATTNAACAANGCACTGCTTATTCTACTTAACGCNCCTATTGCATCCATAATTCCCCCAAAAACCATTGCACAAATGATAAGCCAAATAGTCCCTAGCATTCCCTCCATTCCTCCTGAGGTAAATAAATCGTTAAGAAGAATATTGGATGTTGTTATTTCAGTGGAAACAGAGATTGCATCCATGATAGCTCTATAAGCTACTGCTATAGAAATAGATTTAGACCCACTAATTTCAAGAAGTATTCCAGGTTGAAAAATTAAAGCAAACAGACCACCCAATAAGGTTCCAACTAATAGGGCAACAACTGGAGGAGTTTTCTTTATAATTAATGCTATAACAGCTGCAGGGACAAGAAAAAGCCAAAAATTAATAGTAAATTTTTCTTTGATCGCTATCATCAAGCTTTCAATGTCTGCTGTTCCAGTTGTTTCTTGAATTAAGCTTAAAACAGAAAATACAATTAGGGTAATAATTATACTTGGTATAGTTGTGTAAGTCATATAGCGTATGTGACTAAATAATTCACCTCCAGCCATTGCAGGTGCAAGATTAGTTGTATCAGATAAAGGGGAGAGTTTATCTCCAAAGTAAGCACCTGAAATTACTGCCCCAGCTACCATTCCAGATGGTATTTGTAATACAGTTCCAATACCAATAAGAGCAATACCTACAGTTGCAGAGGTTGTCCAGCTACTTCCTGTAACAAGTGAAATAATAGCACATATAATAATACAAGCAGGTAAAAAGATATCTGGATGTAAAATTTGAAGGCCATAGTAAATCATTGCAGGAATTATTCCGCTAATTAACCATGTTCCAGCAAGTGCACCAACAAAAAGAAGAATTAGTAAAGCTCCAGTAACTGATTGCAAGTTTTCAGCGACCTTTTGGATCATTACATCATAGGAAACTTTCTTGTAGAAACCTATTATTGCTGCAATAGCTCCACCAATTAAAAGAATAAACTGGTTAGAACCTCCAAGTGCTTCATCTCCATAAATAAAAACATTATATGATAAAAGAATTACCAAGATGATTATAGGAAATAATGCTGTTATTAAGGAAAGATTATTTTTTTTCAAATGCGTTTTCTGTAATTGCAAGTTTAATCATTTTAAACGTAATCTTTTCTCTTCAATGCATGTAAAATATTGATTTTAAAATTAAAATGAAATTTTTTAAAAAAATCCATTCTGAAGCATTATGGTGAGCCAATAAACATTCGTATTTTTGAATATAAATAGAATTTAATTATGAGTGTTTTTGATGTTGCCATTATTGGTTCGGGCCCTGGAGGATATGTTGCTGCAATTCGTTGTGCCCAGTTGGGTATGAAAACAGCTTTGATAGAAAAGTATAATACATTGGGTGGAACTTGTCTTAATGTAGGATGCATTCCTTCAAAATCACTTTTAGATTCCTCTCACCATTACGAAGATGCAACCAAGCATTTTTCAGAACATGGAATTGAAATTCAAGGGAAAATTAAAGTGAATTTTAAACAAATGATAGATCGAAAAGCTTCAGTGGTGGATCAAACTACTAAAGGAATTGATTATTTGATGAAAAAAAATAAAATAGAAGTATTTAATGGGACTGGTAGCTTTGTTGATGGTAATCATATTCAAATAGAAGGAAAGACTAAACAAATTATTGAATCCAAAAAAATTATTATAGCTACTGGGTCTAAGCCAGGAAATTTACCATTTATAAAAATTGATAAAGAAAGAGTAATTACTTCTACAGAAGCTTTAAAGCTTAAAGAGATTCCAAAGCATTTGATTGTTATAGGAGGTGGAGTGATTGGATTGGAACTTGGACAAGTATATCGTCGTTTAGGTTCTGAAGTGTCTGTTATTGAATATGCAGATAGAATTACTTCTGTAATGGACTCTGGTCTTTCTAGGGAATTGATGAAAGTATTGAAAAAGCAAGGAATTAAGTTTTACCTTTCACATGGAGTTAATAAAGTAAGTAGAAAAGGTAAAGAAGTTGATGTTACAGCCCTTGATAAAAAAGGAGAGGAAATAATATTTAAAGGAGATTATTGTTTAGTTTCAGTTGGAAGACGTCCCAACACAGCTGGATTAAATGCCCAATCAGCAGGAGTAAAAATCAATAAACTTGGACAAGTAGAAGTTAACGACCAGTTGCAAACCACTAGTTCAAATATTTATGCTATCGGTGATGTAATTAGGGGTGCTATGCTAGCTCATAAGGCTGAAGAGGAAGGAGTTATGGTTTCAGAATTTATTGCAGGTCAAAAGCCNCATATTAATTATAATTTAATCCCAAATGTAATTTACACTTGGCCTGAAGTAGCTTCAGTAGGTAAAACGGAAGAACAATTAAATGAAGCTGGAATTTCTTTCAAATCAGGTCAATTTCCAATGCGAGCNCTAGGGCGTGCTCGTGCAAGCATGGATACTGACGGTTTTGTTAAAATTTTAGCAGATAAAAATACTGATGAAGTGATAGGTGTTCATATGATTGGGGCTCGTGCTGCAGATTTGATAGCTGAAGCAGTTACAGCTATGGAATTTAGAGCTTCAGCAGAGGATATTGCTCGCATGAGTCATTCTCATCCCACGTATGCAGAAGCTATAAAAGAAGCTGCGCTGGCAGCGACTGAAAATCGACCTTTACATATTTAGTTTAAATAGGTTTTAAGAAAATAGTGTATTCATTTTCTTCCTTATACTTTCTAATCCTAAATTACCAATACTTCCAATGTGAGTATGTTTTAAATTTCGGTTAGGATTAAAATCATTTTTTTCAATAGCATGACCTAATTCACGATATGCGTCTCTAAANGGTTTTCCAGCTAGTACTTCTTGATTAAGAGTATCAACACTAAAGATGTAATCGTATTTTTCTTGATCAGTGATATTTTTTTTCACTTTAATTTTTGGTAAACTAAATATCAGGATCTCCAAACATGATTTCATTTCGTTAACAGAATCAATAATCGGTCCTTTAACTAATTGAAATTCTCTGTGATAACCACTTGGAAGATTAGCTGTTAATAAAGCTATTTGATTAGGTAATGCCACTATCATATTACACTTTCCTCGAACTAATTCAAATAAATCAGGATTTTTTTTGTGAGGCATAATACTAGAGCCAGTTGTTAGTTCATCGGGAAAAGAAAGAAAATTAAAATCTTGACCCATATACAAACAAATATCCATACATAATTTTGCCAGTGTACTTCCAATAGCAGATAACGCAGTAGCAGTACTTTTTTCAAGTTTCCCTCTGGCCATCTGAGCTGCCACTGAATTTACTTTTAACTCTGTAAAGCCTAAAGATTCAGTAGTAAATTTTCGATCAATAGGAAAGGCACTTCCGAATCCAGCGGCACTTCCCAAGGGATTTTGATCAGCAATCTTATAAGCACTTTGCCAAAAGTAAAGATCATCAATTAAGCTTTCAGCATATGCAGAAAACCACAATCCAAAAGAGGAAGGCATAGCTACTTGCATATGTGTATATCCAGGCATCAAATTATTTTGGTGTTCTTTTGCTAAAGAAAGTAAAAGCTCAAAAAGTTTTCTCACTAGCTTTTTGATTTCAGTTAATTCATGTTTTAAATAAAGATGCATCGCAACCAAAACCTGATCGTTTCTAGAACGAGCTGTATGAATTTTTTTACCTAAGTCTCCTAAATCTTCAATTAATAAATCCTCAATTTTAGAATGAATATCTTCAAATNTATCTTCTATTGTGAATTTATCATCTGATGCTTGTTTTTGAATTTTTTTTAAAGCCTTAGTGAGTTTTTCTCCTTCTTGTGAGTTAATTACACCAATTTTAGCTAACATTTTTGCGTGTGCAATTGATGCTTGACAATCATACTGAGCAAGTACTAAGTCATATTCACGATCTTTTCCAACGGTAAATTGATCTACTTTTTTATGAGCAGTTTTACCTTTTTGCCAAAGTTTCATATTATATGATTTTTTTTAATAAATTNATATACAAAGCAATACCTTCTTCTATCTCTTTGACAAAAATAAATTCATCAGCTGTATGAGATCTTGTAGAGTCGCCTGGNCCTAATTTAAGGGATGGACAACTTAGTTTTGCTTGATCTGATAAGGTTGGAGAACCGTATGTACTTCTACCTAATTCAACTCCTGCTTTAACTAAAGGATGNTCTAATGAAATAGAAGAAGAATTTAGATTTAATGACCTTGGAAATAAAGCCAAAGGTGAATCTTGCTGTAATAAAGTTACAATCTCTTTATTACTGTAACAATCATTTACTCTTACATCGACCACTAAATTAAGACTTGCTGGAACTACATTGTGTTGCTTCCCTGCGATTACTTGGGTAACAGTTAATTTAACTGGACCTAAAGTCTCTGATTCTTTTTCAAAAGAAAAGTTTTCAAGCCATCTAATTACTTTAGGAAGTTTTGAGATTGGATTGTCTTCATTTGGGTGAGCAGCGTGACTAGCAGTACCTTCTACTTTTCCATCAAATACAATTAATCCTTTCTCTGCAATAGCCAATTGCATAAGAGTAGGTTCACCAACAATAGCAACATCAATTTTAGGTAGGGATGGCAAAAGACTGTTTAGACCCAAATCACCGGAACTTTCTTCTTCAGCAGTTGCAGCTATGATTAGATTATATTTTGGATTAGGATGATCGAAGTAATGAGTAAATAATGCAATTAGTGAGACTAAAGCTCCACCTGCGTCATTACTTCCTAAACCATATAATTTTCCATCTTCTATTTGTGGGTGAAATGGATCTCTAGTGTAAGCAGAGTTTGGGTTCACTGTATCGTGATGAGAATTTAAAAGAAGAGTTGGCTTATTTNTATTAAAAAATTTATTAAANGCATAAACATTGTGATCTTGCTTTTTAAAGGGGATATTATGATNACTAAACCACTGTCCAATTCNCTCAGCAGTTTTNTCTTCTTCACTTGAAAAAGATTTTATGGAAATTAGATCTTGCAATANTTTGATTGCTTTTTGNCTTAATTTTTTCATCTTAANGTAATTGAGGTATATGGAANGTCTTGATTTATCATATTTGTGTTACCGATAGCTACTTCATTTACACCTCCTTCAATTGCCTCAATAGCATTATGTAATTTTGGCATCATTCCCTCAGAAATTATATTATTAAATAATAAGTTTTGGTAAGANTTTTTAGTTATTTTTCTAATCAAAGNAGATGAATCTTTGATATCTTTCATTACTCCTGGTAACTCAAAACAATAACTAATTTTAACATCAAATTCTTTAGCTAAAGCTTTTCCAATCTCAGCTGAAATTGTGTCAGCATTGGTATTAAAAAGNTGNCCATTTCCGTCATGGGTAATTGNACAACANACTGGAATGATATTNTGTTNCAAAATTTGATNAAACCACTCGTTATTAACCTTAGTAATATTACCCACAAAACCATAATCAATAGATTTTATTGGNCGTNTTTCTGCTTCTATAGCATTAGCATCAGCTCCAGATAAACCTAATGCATTNCATCCAAACCCTTGNAGATAAGCAACAAGAGTTTTATTAATTTGACCTGCATAAACAGCTGTGATTAGCTCTAAAGTTTTTTTATTTGTGACTCTTCGACCATCTTTCATTTGAACGGGTATCCCAAGTTTTTTGGCCCAAGAGGTTGCTNTTTTTCCACCACCGTGAACTAAAATTTTAGGTCCTTTTAAANCAGTNAAGTTCTTTAAAAATGGAAGAAGTTTATTTTNATCTTCAATTATAGTACCACCTATTTTGACAATATTGAGTTTAGGCATGATCGAGTAGGATTTTTAAGACAGCCTGNGCAGCAAAAGTACGATTATTAGCTTGTTCAATTANTAGGGAATTTGAATTATCAAGNACANCATCAGAAGCTACAATGTTTCGACGAATAGGAAGGCAATGCATAAACTTGGCATTTTTGGTTAAGCTCATTTTTTCTTTTGTAATCATCCATTNGTTATCTGTTCTTAANATTTGTCCGTATCGTTNATAGGAACACCAATTTTTAGCATAAACAAAGTCAGCATTTTGTAAAGCTTCAGATTGATTATGTATAACTGGAATGTTTTTTGTTATTCTTTTATCCAAATCATAACCTTCTGGGTTAGAAATAAAATAATCCGCTTCTTGAAATGACATCATCTTTGAAAACGAATTAGCTACTGCATGAGGTAAAGCTTTGGGGTGGGGTGCCCAAGTTAGTACAACTTTTGGGCGATACTTTGTTTTATGTTCTTTTAGTGTTAACGCATCAGCCAAAGCCTGTAAAGGGTGACNAGTGGCACTTTCCATATTTATGACTGGGATTTTAGCATATTTAGCAAANCTTTTTAAAACAATTTCAGCCTCATCATNTTCCTTATTCACTAGTGAAGCAAAAGCTCTAATTGCAACCATATCACAGTACTGAGAAACTACAGCAGCAGCCTCTTTTATATGCTCAGAGCGAATTCCTCGCATTTGGGTACCATCTTCAAACTCTAGCGCCCATGCTTCGTTAGAAAAATTCATAACAATAGTCGAAAAACCAAGNAGTTGAGCTGCTTTTTGTGTACTTAATCTTGTTCGTAGACTTGGATTAAAAAACAATAAGCCCAAGGTTTTTCGTTTTCCCAAAGCTTCCTGAGAATAAGGGTTTTCCTTCAGTGATTTCGCAAGATCTACAGTCTTATGAAAGTTTGGTAAGTCATTTAAAGTGATGAAATGTTTCATACGTTTATAGCTTTAAGAGCTTTCTCTAATCTTTTAAAGAATATATCAAAATGTTTTTTTTGTAAAGTTAANGGTGGAAGAATTCGTAATAAATTTTTATTACTACTTCCGCCNGTAAAAATCTNTTGTTGGTAAATCAATTCTTTTCGTAAATCACTTACCTCAAAATCGAATTCAAGACCTAACATTAATCCACGGCCNTTAATTTTTTTTACACTAGGAATGTTTTTTGCNTGATCTATAAAATATTTACCTAATTCTTCAGCATTCTTTTGAAGGCCTTCTTCTTTTAAAACATCTAGAACNGCTAAAGATGCNGAGCAAGCAAGATGATTTCCTCCAAATGTAGTTCCTAGCATACCATACTTNGCCTCAATTGATGGGTGGACTAAGATTCCTCCAATTGGAAATCCATTTCCCATNCCTTTAGCAATAGTAANAATATGTGGTTCGATATTGTATTTTTGATAAGCAAAAAAAGTTCCTGTNCTGCTAAAACCTGCTTGAACTTCGTCAGCAATTAAGCATGTATTGTATGAATTACATAATCGATCCATAGCGTAGANAAATTCTTCTGAAGGTTCGTCTAAACCACCCACTCCTTGGATGGCTTCGAATATTACTGCGCAGACGTCTCCTTTTTTGAGTTCTATTTCTAAAGCNTTTTCATCATCAAAGGGTAAGAATGTNACTTCTTGTTGTTGATTTAAAGGAGCATTAATAGCTACATTGTCTGTTGCTGCAACTGCAGCTGAAGTTCGACCGTGAAAAGCATTATGAAAAGCAATTATACGCTTTTTACCTGTTGTAAAAGAAGCTAGTTTTAAACCATTTTCATTAGCTTCAGCCCCTGAACTACATAAAAATAATTGGTAGTCATGACAGTAAGATTGTTCACCAATAGCATNAGCTAATTCTTGTTGAATAGGATTTTTTATTGCATTTGAATAAAAACCAATTTCATTTAATTGCTNAGTCAAGCTTTTTACATAATGATCATGTCCGTGGCCAATNGATATTACAGCATGACCACCATATAAATCNAGGTACTCAGTTCCCTTACTATCGTAAACATAAACATCTTTAGCTCGAGTAGGTGTAACATCATAAAGTGGGTAAACATCAAAAAGTTTCATTATTGTTTCGAGATTTCGTTTATTTTATTGAATGAGGCTACTAATCCTTTTATTAAAGAAGAGCTCAGCCCCCGGTGTTCCATTTCATTTAATCCTGTAATAGTACATCCTCTTGGAGTAGTTACTTTATCAATTTCTTGCTCAGGGTGTGTGTCAGTTTCTATCAAAAGACTTGCAGCACCAAGAGCGGTTTGCATTGACATCCTCATTGCTTCATCAGCATCAAAACCTAATTGAACACCTCCTTGAGTTGTTGCACGAATCAAACGCATCCAGAATGCAATCCCACTAGCACAGATAACAGTGGCAGCTTGCATGTGTTCTTCTGCAATCTTAATAGAGGTGCCAAGACCATTAAAAATTGCCGTTGCAATATCTATTCGTTTCACACCTGACTTGTTACTGCAGAGGCATGTCATTGATTTTCCAACTGAAATAGCTGTGTTTGGCATTGATCGAATAATAGGAATCTCGGTTCCAAGGATTGCTTCAATACGTTCAATTTTAAAACCTGTTATTGTTGAAATAACGACATGGTTTTCACCTAATTGATCTTTTACATTATTAAGTATATTTTCCATGTGACTGGGTTGAACAGCAAAAATTAAAATATCAGAGTTTCGCACTGCCTCTATATTGTCCGAGGAAACCTTCACTTGATTTGATTTATTCCAATCCTTCAATGAATCTAGATTTCTTTTAGTTAAATATAAAGTTGTAATACTATTGTTTATTAAAAGGCCTTTTGCGATGCTGAGGCCTAAATTTCCAGTTCCTATAATAGCTATTTTCATTGTATTTAAAATATAGATGTTTTTAATTGAAGGCCTAGTTTTTCTTCCCAGCCTATCATTAGGTTTAAGTTTTGTATTGCTTGCCCAGATGCACCTTTAACTAGATTGTCTATTATAGAGGTTATTAATAGCTGATCTTTATGTTTGTGTAAATGCAAAAAGCATTGATTTGAGTTAATGACCAATTTTAGGTGTACTTCGTTTTTGGACACCTGAGTAAAGGGTTCCTCTTTATAAAAATCTTCATATAACTTTAATGCATCTTTTAAATTCCCATCAAAAAGAGTGTAGGCTGAAACAAAAATACCTCTGGTAAAGTCCCCGCGTTGAGGCAAGAAAAGAACATCAGTATCTTTTCCCTGTATTTTGTTTAAAGTCTCTTTAATTTCTCCTAAGTGTTGGTGTGTAAAAGGTTTATACCATGAAAGATTATTGTTCCTCCAGCTGAANTGACTNGTAGAAGAATTCTGAACTCCAGCACCTGTACTTCCTGTAGTTGCATTAATATGGATCGTACTATTCAATTTATTTTCCTTAGCCAATGGAAGTAAAGCTAATTGTATAGCAGTAGCAAAACATCCAGGATTGGCAATAGATTTAGCTTTTTTGATAANATTTCTATTGATNTCTGGAAGGCCATAAATAAATTCTCTACCATTAAATTTTGCATCTTTTCTGAGTCGAAAATCATTACTTAAATCAATAATATAAGTAGTGTCAGAAAAAGTATAATTTTCTAGAAATATCGATGAATTACCNTGTCCTAAACACAAAAAAAGAATATCAACTTCTGNNTTAACNTGATCAGTAAATTTTAACTCAANTTGGCCCAATAGATCTTGATGAGTTTCACTTATGAGAGTTCCTGGTCTAGTTGTGCTATATATAAAATCAAGAATAAGTTTGGGGTGATTTATAACAAGNCTTAATAACTCTCCTCCAGTGTATCCTGAACCACCAATGATTCCTACTGTTTTCATTTTTTTGAGGGATTTATAGTTTTANAAATTTTATGTGCGTTTGATGAAATTTTAATAAAACCTTTTGCATCTTCTGCAGTCCAAGTCTTATTNGTCTCACCATAACTTCCAAAAGAAGCATTCATTAAATCGTTAGGNGACTTAATGCCATNTAATTCANAACGATATGGATGAAGGGTTACAAATACTTCACCATTAACTNTTTTCTGACTACTTTCCANGAAGGCTTCAATATCTCGCATCACTGCATCTAGATAATTTCCTTCATGCAGTTGCATCCCGTAGAAGTTAGCCATTTGTTCTTTTTGGAATTGTTGCCATTTACTTTGGGTATGTTTTTCTAGGAGGTGATGAGCTTTAATTATTATCATAGGAGCTGCTGCTTCAAAACCTACTCGACCTTTAATTCCAATTATTGTATCACCGACATGAATGTCTCGTCCAATAGCATAATCCTTTGCAATATCTTGTAATTGTTGAATTAAATTCACGGGATTTCCATTTTGACCATTTAAAGCAGTTAATTCTCCCGATTTAAAACTTAAGATTATTTTTTTAGGTTTAATTTCAATTAATTGACTTGGATAGGCACTATCTGGTAGTGATTTTATTGAGGTAAGGGTTTCATTCCCTCCAACACTTGTACCCCATAATCCTTGATTAATAGAGTATTGAGCTTTTTTCCAATCAAGATCAATACCCTGACTTTTTAAATACTCAATTTCAGCCTCTCTAGATAGTTGTTTATCACGAATAGGAGTAATGATTTCTATTCCAGGGGCCAATACTTGAAAGATTAAATCAAAACGTACCTGGTCATTTCCTGCACCAGTACTCCCATGGGCAATAAATTTAGCATCAATACTTTTAGCATACTCTATAATTTCTATGGCCTGAATAATACGTTCTGCACTAACAGATAAGGGATATGTATTGTTTTTTAATACATTTCCAAAAATCAAATACTTTACNATTTTATCGTAAAATGGCTTTAAAGCATTAATTGATATATANGTATTTGCACCTATAGAATAAGCATTTTTTTCTTGCTTTTTAATTTGATCAACAGTAAAGCCACCAGTATTAATACTTACCGCGTGAACTTCATAGCCTTCANTTGAAAGATTTTTTAGACAATAGGAGGTGTCAAGGCCACCACTGTATGCGAGTACAAGTTTTTTCATTTNTTATTTTTTTTAAAAAGACCACTTAAAAAAGCACTACTCTTCGGAGTAATTTCNTTTTTTTCATTTGGATCGTGAAGCATTCCTGTNCATAGACAAAGTTTACGNTCTGTCCTAGTTAGAATATCAAAGTTTTTGCATGTCTGGCAACCCTTCCAGAATTCTGGATCATCAGTCAATTCAGAAAAGTGTACAGGTTTGTAGCCTAATTCATAATTAATTTTCATTACGGCTTGCCCAGTAGTAATNCCAAATATTTTTGCTTTTGGGTATTGTTCAAGAGAGATATTAAATACCTCTTTTTTGATCTTTTTAGCTAGACCTCTACCNCGAAANTCAGGAGCAACAATCAAACCAGAGTGAGCAACATATTTNCCNTGGCCCCAAACCTCTATATAGCAAAAGCCAGCAAATTGATTTTCATCTAATGCTATTACAGCATTACCATTTTCAATTTTAGTTGCTAAGTACTCAGGAGTTCTTCGAGCAATACCCGTTCCTCTTACCTTAGCAGACTCATCAATACAAAGACTGATTTGCTTGGCATATATTATGTGTTCCGCTTTTGCGCGTANAATNTTCATGTCTTAATTTAAAACGTAATAATTAATNTAAATTGNTCGAGAAGNGAGAAGGGCACNCCATACTCCATAGAAAATTTACACCCACAAGGGGCGACGAGCNAAATTACGTNGCGGNAGTGTAGCCACGTTAAAAGTTGTACAAGATGTTTTTATATTAAACATTATACTACAAAAGTCTACTAAAAATTTTATTTATCAAAAAAAAACAAGTCTTTTCTTAAAATAAGATGGAGTAATTAGTGAATGCTTAACTTTGTNCTTTTGAAAATATGAGTATTTCTAAAATTGATCTGATACTTGATGATTTAAAAGGTAATCATGTACTTCTAGCCCACAGCGGAGGTGTTGATAGTTGTGTTTTGGCTGAGATTTTCATTAATAAAAAAATTAATTTTTCTGTAGCACATTGTAATTTTAAATTAAGAGATAAAGAGAGTGATGAAGATTTAAAATTTGTAAAAAACTGGTGTATAAAAAATAATACTCCTTTCTACTTCAAAGTTTTTGATGTTAAAGGATATATAATCNTTAATAAAAAAAGTATTCAAGAAGCTGCTCGANATCTTCGATATGAGTGGTTTAATTCCTTGATGGNTGATTTGGAGATTGATATATTAGCCACAGCACATCACCTAAATGATCAACTGGAGACTTTTTTAATTAATTCAATTAGGGGAACTGGTATTTCAGGATTATTAGGTATACAAGAAACCAATAAGATTATTCGTCCACTAAATACTATTTCTAAGAAAGAAATTCTTAATTACGCTAGGAAACATAAAATTGAATGGCGAGAAGATAGTTCAAATGCTAAAAATGATTACTTCCGNAANAAAATAAGACATCAAGTNGTTTCACTACTAGAGCAAATCAAACCAGAGGCACTTGAAAATTTCAAGACTACTCTAAAAAACCTTTCTCAAGCAGAACGATTTATTTTTAATCAATTAGATGGTTTAAAAAATAAAATTTTTAGGGATGATGGTGAGACTATTTATGTAGATATTGAGCATTTAATTAAACAAAAGCCTATAAGCTTCTGCTTACACCATTTGTTTTCTCCTTTTGGATTTGAAGCGAAAGAAGTTGAAAAATTACTTAATGCAAATAGTGGAAAAGTATTATTAAGTAATTCATTCAGATTGATTCGAGATCGAAAACAACTTTTAATTAGTCATATAAATAAAGAAAATAACTCACCAATTATAATTGATTTAGAGGGAAAAAACAATAAACTTCCTTTTGGTTTAGAATTTAAGGTAGGAAAGCAAACACCAAAAAAAAAAAAATGGAAGTCTTATGAAGCATTTTTAGATAAAGACTTGTTAAAAAATCCACTATATATTAGAAAATATTCAAAAGGAGATTACTTTTATCCGTCAGGAATGAAGGGTAAAAAATTACTTAGCAAGTTTTTTAAGGATGAAAAATATTCCCTTTTAGAAAAAGAAAAACAATGGCTATTATTCTCTAGAAATAAAATTGTATGGGTTGTAGGAAGGCGTTGTGATGAAAGATTTATAGCCAATGAACAAACAAAAAATAAATTGTTATTACGTTTAACAAAATGAAGAAGTGGGTAGTATTATTTTTATGGAGTACAATAATAAGTGCCCAGATAGGAGAACCTATAGAATGGCAAACGAAACTTGAGAACATAAAACAAAATATTTTTGTTCTAACTTTTGAAGCTAAAATTGAATCCAAATGGCATTTATATTCTCAATTCTCTGATCCTGAAGGAGCTATTCCAACTCAATTTATATTT
>NHHC02000017.1 GCA_002169935.2 Candidatus Pelagibacter sp. TMED153
ACATTCAATTTCGTTGCTTATCAGTTTTATTGTTTTCACTCTTTATTTTATTATCTAGTTGTGTTAAAAATAAAGAACAAAAAAGGACACCAAATGTTATTTTAATTTTAGCAGACGATATCGGTTTTGAAGGTTTGAGTGTTAATGGAAGTTTGTCTTACAAAACTCCTTTCTTAGACGAATTAGCATCAAAAGGGATAAATTTTAGTAATGCCATTTCACAACCACTCTGTACTCCCTCAAGAGTAAAAATAATGACTGGAAAATACAACTACAAGAATTATGATTATTTCACTCACTTGAACATAAATGAAAAAACATTTGGGCACTTATTTAAGGAAAAAGGTTACAAAACTGCTGTTGTTGGGAAATGGCAATTAAATGCTTTAAAAATCAAAGAAGTAGACCAAAAAGTTAAAGAAGATAATTCCAGACCTTATGCGTTTGGGTTTGATGAATATTGTTTGTGGCAGCTTACAAAAACTAAAGACTTGGGGGAAAGGTTTGCAGATCCACTTATTGAACAAAATGGTGAGTTTTTACCCAGAAACAAAGATGCGTATGGTCCAGATGTTGTTTCCAATTATGCTATTGACTTTATTAAAAGAAATAAAAATAATCCTTTTTTTATTTATTATCCAATGCTCTTAGTACATGACCCTTTTGTTCCTACTCCTGACTCTGAAGAGTGGTCCTCTCCAGATTTAAGATATAAAAAGGATAACCGTTTTTTTGTAGATATGGTTGAATACATGGACAAGATTGTAGGTAAAATTGTAAATGAGTTGAAAGCAAACGGAATAGAGGACAATACTCTTATCATGTTTGTTGGGGATAACGGAACGAATGTCAAATTGGTTACTAAAACCGTTGACGGTGAAATTCAAGGTGGTAAAGGTAACACGATTACTCATGGTGTGCATGTGCCGATGGTGGCAAGCTGGCCATCGATGATAAAAAAGCCTCTTAATTACACCGGATTAATCGATTTAACCGATTTTTATGCAACATTTTCAGACATATTAAATGTTCCAAATGATAGCGATGGGAAAAGCATGATAAGTATTTTTAAAGGAGAAAATATCTCGAAAAGAGACATGGTAAGTGTTTATTATGATCCAAGATGGGGCAAATCTAAGCATAGAAATGTGTTTTCNCAGGATTATAGATATAAGTTNTATAAAGATGGAGAGTTTTATGACATGGAAAAAGACGTTTTAGAGAACAATCCATTAGAAGACAANATGCTAAGTGAGAAAGAGAAAAAAATAAAGCAAAAGCTAGCTAAAAAACTCGCCNCTTTTCCCGNTCTTAATTAGATGTGATATTAATGAATTTGTCAAAAATTAAAATCTTACTATTAATAACTGTTTGTTTTTCATGTGATAAGACAATTAATAATANTGAAAACCCTAATATAGTTCTTATCATGGCAGATGATCTTGGTTGGACAGATTTGTCATTTATGGGTTCTAATTATTACCAAACACCAAATATTGACAGACTTGCAAAAAGCGGAATCGCTTTTTATAATGCCTATGCTTCAGCTGCAAATTGTTCGCCAAGTAGAGCTTCAATGCTTTCAGGAAAATATACAACCGATCATGGAATTTTTACAGTTGGAGATTCAGAAAGAGGAAATAAAAAAACAAGAAAACTTATTCCAATTGAAAACAAAGAAGAAATAGGGCAAGATTTTTTTTTAATCCCTGAGATGCTTAAAACTTTGGGTTATACAAATGGTCATTTCGGGAAATGGCATTTGGGAAAAGAGGGTCATTATCCTGAACAAAATGGTTTTGATGTAAACTTTGGGGGTTGCGAAAATGGGGGCCCAGGTAAAGGTGGATACACTTCACCTTACAACAACCCAAAAATAAAAGATGGTCCAGTAGGAGAATATTTAACAGATCGTGTTGGAAACGAAGTTGTAAACTTTATTGATGAAAATCAAAATAAAACATTTTTTGCATACGTGCCTTTCTATGCGGTTCACACTCCCATTGAACCAAAACTAGAATATGAAAAAAAATACCAAAAAATCAAGGGAGACCGATATCACAACAGAGCAGATTTTGCTGGAATGATTCAGTCCTTAGACGAAAATGTTGGAAAGATTTTAGATAAAATCCAAGAACTTAATCTAATTGAAAAAACACTTATAATCTTTACATCAGACAATGGTGGAATACGGTCTATATCAAACCAATTCCCATTAAGAGCCGGTAAAGGTTCATATTATGAAGGTGGCATTAAAGTTCCATTAATTTTTTCTTGGGATAAAAAAATTACAGCCAATACCAAATCCTACGAAAGAGTATCAAATATTGACTTTTTNCCAACTATTAAAAATATTGTGGGCTATAATAAGCAGATAAAATTGGAAGGTGTCGACCTCAGTCCTGTTTTTCATGACAAGAAGCTCCAAGAAAGGTCACTTTTTTTTCATTTTCCAATTTACCTCGAGCCATATGATGTCTATAAAGACAACGGTACAGACCCTCTTTTTAGAACTAAACCAGGATCTGTAATTATAAAGAATGACTGGAAATTACATCACTATTTTGAAAACAATTCCATAGAGTTATACAATTTAAAAGAGGATNTATCTGAGTCCAAAAACCTTAGCAAAGAAAACAAAGAGAAAACAAATGAGTTATTTGAAGAATTAAATAAATGGAGAAAATTAAATAATGCTCCTATTCCCAATAAAATCAATTCAGATTATGATCCAATATTTGTTGACAGTTTATTAAATTTAATTGAAAACAAAAAGATTAAAAAAAGAATATCTTCCAACTTGAATTTATCAAAGTTTTATAAATGAAAAGAAAATTAATTTTAATATCTATATCCTTTTTNTGGCTTTTCTCATGCGATAAGAATAAGAATTCAAATGATTTACCCAACATCATTTACATCATGGCAGATGATCTTGGATACGGAGAAGTTGGAGTTTTTGGACAAAAAATTATTGAAACTCCTAATATAGATAAGCTTGCATCAAACGGGATGATTTTAACCAATCACTACAGTGGAGCTCCAGTATGTGCTCCAGCACGTGCTGTATTAATGACTGGACTCCACACAGGTAAAAATCCTGTAAGAGGAAATGATGAATGGAGAGAAAGGGGGGATGTTTGGAGTTTTGAAGCTATGTTCAAAGACCCTTCATTAGAAGGGCAGCGACCGCTTCCGGATACAATTCAAACCGTTGCAAATTATTTAAAGTCCAATGGTTATAAAACCGGTATGGTAGGCAAATGGGGACTTGGCGCTCCCAATACGAGTAGCATTCCCAACAAGAAAGGTTTTGATTTTTTCTATGGATATAATTGTCAAAGACAAGCCCACACTTTGTATCCGTCGCATCTGTGGAGAAACACAGATAGACATATACTAAACAATAAAATAGTAGACAAGGGACCTTTAAGTAGTGCCACCAATCCAAATGATTCTAAAAGCTATAATAATTATAATCAAGTTGATTATGCCCCTACTTTAATGCATGAGGAATCATTAAAGTTTATAGAAAGAAACAAAGACAATACATTTTTTCTTTACTATGCAAGTCCTCTTCCTCACCTTCCGCTTCAAGCACCTGAAAAATGGGTTAATTACTACAGAAAAAAAATTGGAGACGAAGAGCCTTATCTTGGAGACAAAAGTTATTATCCAAATCAGTATCCAAAAGCAACATATGCAGCTATGATTTCTTATCTAGATGAGCAGGTTGGAGAACTAATAGCAAAACTAAAAGAAATAGGTAAATACGAAAATACCCTTGTTATTTTCACAAGTGATAATGGCCCTACCCATGTGAAACAGGTAAATATTGAATTTTTCAATAGNGCTGGTATTTTTGTCAATTCTAAAAAGACCGTTAAAGGGAGTGTAAACGAGGGAGGATTAAGAGTCCCTACTATTGCTACTTGGCCAAGTAAAATTAAAGCTGGGTCCAAATCTGANCATCCAAGTATTTTTTATGACTTTTTTGCTACTATGGCAGATATTGTGGGTAGTCCTTTACCTTATCCAACAGATGGGATTAGTTATTTACCAACATTGGTTGGGGAAAAACAAATAAAACACGATTACTTATATTGGGAATTCCCTGAGAAACAATATAAAGGTCAACAAGCAATCAGAACAGATAATTGGAAAGGTATTAAGAAAAATTTACTAAAAGGCAAATCTAAACTCCAGTTATTTAATTTGGAAGATGACCCAAAAGAAATGAATGATTTGGCTGAAAATTATCCTGAAATTGTAGACAAATTAGAAAATCTAATGGAGAAGGCTCATACAAAAGCTGCACTTGAAAAATTCAATATCCCTATTTTAGACTAATTAAATAGCTAAAATTTATGTTAAATCAAATTTTGAATTAAAATGAAAAAACTAAAGATTTATTTAATGTCTTTTTCCTTAATAGTTTTCACGTTTATCTCGTGTGCCCCTAATTCTAAGAAAAAAAAAGAAAGACCAAATTTTATAATATTTATTGCCGATGATATAAGTTGGGATGATTTTGGATGTTATGGTAATAGACAAGTAAAAACTCCTANTATTGACAAACTTTCTACAGAGGGAATGCTTTTTAAAAATATGTATTTAACTACAAGCTCCTGTAGCCCAAGTAGAAATTCTATAATAACTGGAAGATATCCACATAATACTGGGGCTCCAGAGTTACACACAGAACCTCCATTGGAAATGATTAGCGCTGCAGAAGAATTGAAAAATAATGGGTATTACACAGTGTCATCTGGTAAATTCCATATGGGTGAATATGTTAGAAGAGGCTTTGATTTAATTCATGAGGACAGAAAAATTACTGGTTTGGGAGGCGAAAAACAATGGGTTAATATCATTGAAAACAGACCCAAAGATCAACCATTTTTTTTATGGTACGCCGCTCACGATGCNCACAGAGATTGGGGTGAAAACAAATTTTCTGGTACCCACCTCGTTGATGAAATATCCCCACCTGATTATCTTATAGATGATCAGCCAACAAGATTGGATTTAGCTAATTATTATGACGAAATTAAGAGGTTTGACTATTCTATAGGCAGTGTAGTTGAAACCCTTAAAAAGGAAAAAATTTACGATAACACTTTTATAATAATTATGGCAGATAATGGCAGACCCTTNCCACACAGTAAGACAAGACTAAATGATCAAGGAGTAAAAACGCCATTTATCTTATTATATAAAAATGGAAATGTATCGGGTGTAACTAGAAGTTTGGTAAGTGCAATAGACATTGNACCTACTATTTTAGAATTTGCTGGTATTGAAATAGGAGAAAATTATCAAGGTAAAAGTTTTAAAAATTTACTACAATCCCCGGATGCTCCATTTAGAAATTTCGTGTTTGCTGAACACAATTGGCATGATTATGAGTCACACCAGCGAATGGTGAGAAATAAAGATTTTATGTATATCGAAAATAATCGAAATCAGTATGCCCAATTAGGGCCACTGGATGCACTCAATAGCCTTTCGTTTGCGAGTTTATTTGAGAAAAATAAAACTGGAGAAATAAATGAAATTCAAGGTGAAATTTTTATATCTCCAAGGTCAAAAGAAGAATTCTATGATATGCAAAATGATTTATTTCAGAGAAAAAATTTAGTGCTAGATAGAGATTTTCAAGATGAAATAAATAACCTTAGGAATGTTCTAAATCAGTGGAAAGAAGAGACTGGAGACTCTGAGCCTGAGTCAATAACTAAACATTGGTATAAAAGAACCCCTGGTTCAATTGAAGCAAGAAACAGTTTAAGTAAATCTATAGAATCTCTAAAAACAGAATTTCACGGAATCAGGGGGGAATTTCCTGGTACCTCAAATAACGCAATAAAAATAAATAACAAAGGTCCTTTTTAAGCACATATAATTATGAAATATTTCAGATACTTATTAATGTTAACAATTGGCTTGGTTTTGATGGGCTCGAAGTCAGAGCCTAGAAAACAAAACTTGAATGTTTTATTTATTATCGCAGACGATCTTAATTGTGATATTGGAGCCTATGGTAACTCNACAATTAAAACTCCCAATATTGATCGGCTAGCAAGAAATGGCGTCTTATTTGGAAANGCTCATATTCAGTATCCTTGGTGTGGTCCCTCTAGAGCATCATTTATGACTGGATTGTACCCTGATCAAACTAAAGTCAAGCAATTAAGAATTAATATTAGGGAGGCTATCCCTGAAGTTGTTACAATAGGTCAAAAATATAGAGAAGAAAGATATCACTCAGTTAGGATAGGTAAAATATTTCATTATCATAATCCAACTCATATTGGAACATCAGGAAATGATGACAACTATACTTGGGATCAAACAGTTAATCCATATGGAAGAGATAAACTAGAAGAATACAAGATTAACACTCTTAAACCACAACGTTATGGAGGGACACTTAGTTGGCTTTCTGCAGAAGGTACAGATGAAGAACAAACAGACGGAATTGGTGCAAATGAAACCATTGATTTTTTAGATAAGTTCGCTAAAAGTCGAGAAAACTTTTTTTTAGCATTTGGACTTTACAGACCACACACGCCATATGTTGCTCCAAAAAAATATTATGATATGTATGATTCAAATGATATAGAAATACCTGAGATTTCAGACCAGTATTTAATGAGTATCCCGGAGCCTGCAGCTCGGAGCGTCAGACCCCCATCAAAAATTGAGCAACATGATCTGGATAAGGACTTAGCCAAAACGATAAAGAAAGCATATTATGCGACAACAAGTTTTGTAGATGCACAAGTTGGAAGAGTGCTTGATAAATTGAAAGAAACGGGGTTAGATAAAAATACTATTGTTGTCTTTACATCCGATCATGGATATCACTTAGGTGAACATGGACATTGGATGAAAAAAACACTTTTCGATAATGGTACGCGCATTCCTCTAATTGTCTCCGGTCCAGGTATCAATAAGAATGAAAAAATAATGGATGCACCAGTAGAAATGATTGATATTTATCCAACTCTAATGGATTTAACTGGCAAAAAAACTCCGTCTTTTGTTTCTGGAAAAAGTTTTGCATCACTTTTAAAAGACTCTTCAAAAAGGGTCAGAAAAAGTGCTCTCACAGAATTAATAATAGGATCAAAAGATAAGATGGTCCAGGGCTATTCTATAAAAACCAACCGTTACAGACTTACTCAATGGGGGGAAAACGGAGTCCATGGTTATGAACTGTATGATCATAAATTTGATAAACCAGAACTCAATAACCTTGCAAATGAAGAGGCTTACAGAGCACTAAAAGACTCTTTAAAAAAAGTAATAAGGGATCGAATTGCTGATGCAAGAAAAATACCAGATGGAATAGGCCAACAAAATATTCCTAAAGAAACGGGAGAACCAAAACCTATTTACTCTCAGCCTAAAAGCAAATTTTAATTTTTTATCTCATTCAATGAAATACTTTTCATTAGTTTTTATCATTTTTTTCAATTTAGCGTGTAATGATAAATCATCTAAGAATAAGCCTAATATTATTTTGATTATGACCGATGACCAAGGCTGGGGACAAACAGGTTACTATAATCATCCCATTTTAAAAACTCCAAATTTAGATTCTATGGCTACAAATGGTCTACGCCTTGACCGTTTTTATGCAGGTTCACCTTTATGTTCACCTACAAGGGCAACTGTTTTGACTGGAAGGTCTAATGATAGAACAGGTGTTTTTTCTCATGGATATGCTCTTCGATTGCAAGAAAAGACTCTAGCAGAGGCCTTAAAGAAGAAAGGTTATAAAACAGCACATTTTGGGAAATGGCATTTAAATGGTTTAAAAGGTCCTGGTGTTCCTATTTTAAAAGATGACGACCATAGTCCTGAAAGTTTTGGATTTGATTATTGGATATCAACAACAAATTTTTTTGATTTAAATCCTATGATGAGTCAAATGGGAGAATTTATTGATTTTAAAGGCAGCTCCTCTGAAATAATAGTAAACGAGTCTTTAAAGTTTATTGAAAAAATTCATTCATCTGAATCGCCGTTTTTCATCATAATTTGGGATGGCTCNCCNCATGATCCATTTTTAGCCTCTGAAGANGATANAAAACAATTCAAAAGTTTAGATGAANANAGTCAAAATCACTANGGNGAANTAGTTGCNTTTGATAGAAGNATTGGTGTTTTAAGAAAGAGNNTTANAGATTTNGGTATNTCTGAAAANACANTANTATGGTTTTGTAGTGATAACGGAGGNTTGGNCNNNGNAATTTCTCCATCNACAGTTGGAGGCTTGAAAGGNTTTAAANGNTCNATGTGGGAAGGGGGCNTAAGGGTNCCNAGTATTATTGAGTGGCCTTCAATNATTAAACCCAAAAAAACCAATTANCCNGCTTCTACAATGGATATNTTNCCAACGATTGCTGAAATTGTTGGATTACCCGAATCTGAAATGCTTAAACCTATTGATGGCGTTAGTATTGTCCCTGTTTTTAATTCTAAAATTAAAAAAAGAGAAAATAAAATACCATTTCGTCTTGAAGACAAAGGGGCNTTAATTNANAATAATATNAAGTTNNTAGCNCATAGTATAAAAANTGAAAANTTNGAATTATACGATTTAAAAAATGACCCTAAGGAATCTATCGATATTTCAAAAACTCATCCGGANATTTTCGAAGTAATGAAAATGGAGTATACCGCATGGAATAATTCAGTAGATGCTAGTCTTAAAGGTGAAGACTACCCCGANGGAAAGGTCTTGAGTCAACCTAAAACACATTTTTGGATGGGTGATGAAAATTATAAAATTTATTTAGAGGAATTTATTTTACGCCCTGAATATGAAAGACGTATAAAAAAATTTTATAAATAGATTTTTTACATTGCATCAACAACGGTTCTAAAACCAGCATGAATAGAAAAAAATCTATTTA
>NHHC02000011.1 GCA_002169935.2 Candidatus Pelagibacter sp. TMED153
TTCACAATTTGTAATTTATTCAATTGATAATGAAAACTTTACTGTGAAATTAACAACAGATTACAGTGATTTAATCACCTTTAGCGTGTATGATATTAGCGGAAAGACTATCGTTTTTAATAATATTGATAAATTTGATGGTAATACCTATCTTTATAATCTTGACATGTCACATACTTCTGCAGGTATTTACATGATAAAAATGGGTAATTCTACAATTGGATACAAAACAGGTAGAATAATTGTTAAATAAAATAAAACGAATGAAAAAAATATTATCTACTATAATTTTAATCCTTTGCTTTGGCTATACATTTGGGCAAGTTACAAATGAAGGTAATCCATTAAGTTGGGATCTAAATCTTGATTCAGAAAATGTTGTTGTAAAAAATTTACCTGAATTCGATATGAACCAAGTAAAAGCTGAAGATGAAATCAACGATGCAAAACCAGATACCCCTTGGAGATTTGGATATACACACAGTGTTGATTTTGGATTGGAACATGGTACATGGACTAATTTAGAAAATGGTGATAGAATATGGAGATTATTAGTTAGCTCACCAGGGGCATTATCATTAAATTTTATTTTTGATGATTTTTACATTCCTGAAGGTGGAAAACTATATTTATATAGTGATGATAAACAAGATTTATTAGGTGCATATACATCTGTTCAAAATCAAGATTCGGGTATTTTAGGGACGTGGTTAGTATCTGGAGATAAAGTATGGTTAGAATATTACGAGCCAAGCAATGTTCTTAATCAAGGAAGATTGCATGTCGCAAAAGCAACTCATGGTTATAGAAATGCCTCTAATAACAGTTCAAAATCATTAAACGACTCGGGTGATTGCAATCTGGATGTCAATTGTTCTATTGGTGATGATTGGGAAGATTTAAAAAATCATAATAAAAAATCCGTAGCACTTATCCTAATGAGCGGCAGTGTTTGTACTGGTGCTTTGATTAATAATACTGAGAATGACGGAACTCCTTATTTTTTAACCGCAAATCACTGCTATGGTGGAGATGAAGCATCTTGGGCCTTTCGATTTGGTTGGATTAGTCCAACAAATGTCTGTGCAACAACTGCTAATAGTCAAAGTGGCCCTACAAATATGACTATAAGTGGATCTACTTTAAAATCTAGAAGTTCAAGCTCAGATTTTGCTTTGGTTCAGATTAATTCTTTTATTCCTTCATCATGGGACAGAGTTTTTGCTGGT
Source organism: Candidatus Pelagibacter sp. TMED153 (assembly GCA_002169935.2). Next base: position 1,230 of record NHHC02000011.1, read on the forward strand.
TGGGATAAGTCTGATAATACACCCGAATTCCAGGTTGGAATTCATCACCCATCAGGAGATGTAATGAAAGTTTGCAGAGATAATGATCCTGCTTTAAGCACTTTTTATGGCGGAGCAGCAGTTTGGGAAATAAATGATGCCAATGGTGGATGGGAAATCGGAGTAACCGAAGGGGGATCATCTGGTTCTCCTCTTTTTGATCAAAATGGGAAAATAATTGGTCAATTATATGCCGGTAACGCTGCTTGTACCGGAACAGTTGATAATAACGGATGGGATGTTTATGGTAGATTTGCAGTTTCGTGGGAAGGTAACGGATCTTCCTCTTCTCGTCTTAGTGATTGGTTAGATCCAAATGGTACAGGGCCTTCTTATTTAGAATCATATCCTGCTTTTGAAACCTTAGAGATTGATGGTGGAATTATTTCGATTGATTCACCTGAAAATGGAAATTTATCAGAAAATGAAAATATAACAATTTCATTAAGAAATTTTGGACAAAATGATATTTCTGATTTTGATATTTCTTTCCAGGTGAACGGGGAGAGTGAAGTTATTGAAAATTACTCTGATGTAATTTCTCCAACACAAATTGTTCAATACACATCCTTAGAAAGTTTTGATTTTAGTCAAGAAGGAAACTATGAAATTGTTGTTTCAATTGAAATAGCAAATGATGAAAATACTGATAATAATTTATTCAGTTCATCGATTTCAAATACCGGAGGAGGAGATTGTCCTGATGAATATGAATTACCGATTGTTTGGAGAGATAATTTTGAATGCTATGAAGCTTTTGCAATTGAAAATATTGAAGGCTGGACAATTATTGATAATGACGGAGGTCAAACATGGGGGGCTAATGACGTGGACTTCCCTAATGAAAGTTATGTAGGAGCTGGAATCATTTGGAATAATGAACAAGCACAAAGTACGGGTGGAGATATAACTGGATATAATACCTACGAAGGAAGTCAAGGTTTATATTTTATAGCTTCCGGAGCAAACTCAACCACATATCCAAATGATGATTGGATGATTAGCCCTGAATTTACTATAAGTGGAGTTAGTTCACCATCTCTTAGTTTTTGGGCAAAATCCTTAACGGATCAGTACGGATTAGATAGATTTCAAATTGCTATTGGAAACACATCAAATCCAAATGATTTTACAATTATTTCCAACGCAAATTATGAAGAGGCACCAACAACATGGACTCAATATCAATATGATTTAAGTGCTTATGAAGGGCAAACCGTTAGGGTTGGAATCCACTGCGTAAGTGATGACTCTTTTGTTCTTCAAATGGATGCTTTTGTTGTGGAAGGAACATTAGGTCTGGATGACTTTGCATCTAATAATATCAATTATTTTTATAATCAATTAACCAGAGATTTAGAAATAAGTTCATCAGAAATTATCAAGAATATTCAAATTATTAATTTACTCGGACAAAAGGTAGTTTCAAAAAACATTAATAATCTTACACACAAAATAAATTTAACAAACCTGAGCAGTTCAATTTATGTTGTTAATATTCAAGGAATCTCAGGAACTAAGAAATTTAAACTACAAATAAATTAAATTATGATTAAGAATTTTTTCACATTACTATTATGCGTTTTTTCGTTAACTGTTTATTCACAAGTCACAAATCAAGGTACTCCTATAAGTTGGAATTTAAATTTAGAGGATAATATAAAAACTGTTGGCTTACCAAGTTTTGACTTAGAAGCCGTGCAGGCGGAAGATGCTGTAAATGATTATAAATTTGAGTCTCCTTGGAGGTTTGGGTATATGCATAGCGTAGATTATGGATTTGAGGAAGGAACTTGGACAGTATTAGACAATGGAGATAGGATATGGAGATTACTTGTGATATCAAAAAATGCATTATCATTAAACTTTGTATTTGACGAGTTTTTCATGCCAGAGGGAGGGAATGTTTATTTATACAATAATGATAAAACAGATCTTTTAGGAGCATATGATGAAAACCAAAATCAAGATACTGGAATCCTTGGAACCTGGTTAGTTGAAGGGGATGCGGTATGGATTGAATATTATGAGCCAATGGCTGTGAAAGGACAAGGTAGGTTACATATTGCCAAAGCTACTCACGGATATAGAAATGCTGAAACATTCAAACAAGCTAAGGGCTTGAATGATTCTGGCGCATGTAATCTTGATGTTGATTGCTCAATTGGAGACGACTGGGAAGACATAAAAGAACACAATAAAAGATCAGCTGGTATTCTTCTTTCTGGTGGTTCAGGATTTTGTTCAGGAGCATTAATAAACAATACCGCTAATGACGGAACTCCATACTTTTTAACGGCAAATCACTGTTTTTCTGACCCGAGCTCTTGGGCTTTTAGATTTGGATGGATTAGTCCAAATCCCATATGTGCAGAGACATCACCTAGTACTAATGGGCCTACAAATCTGACTATTAGTGGAGCTACATTGAGAGCAAGAGATGCTGGATCTGATTTTGCTTTAGTTGAAATAAATCAAGCAATTCCGGATGATTGGGATAGAGTTTTTGCGGGTTGGGATAGATCTGATATTACACCNGATTTTACAGTTGGTATTCATCACCCATCCGGAGATATTATGAAAGTTTGTAGAGATAATGATCAACCAATTCAAGCTGTTAATGCTGGTGCTCAAACTTGGGAAATTACAGGTGCTGGCGGTGGATGGGAAATTGGTGTAACAGAGCCAGGGTCATCAGGATCTCCATTATTTGATGTAGAAGGAAGAATAATTGGCCAACTATTNGGTGGTGGAGCAGCATGTTCAGGAACTGTTGANAATAATCTTTATGATTATTATGGTCGTTTAGGCGTATCGTGGGAAGGTGGAGGAACTTCCTCTACTAGATTACGAGACTGGCTTGATCCATCAGATTCAGGGGCCAATGATTCAGCTGCATTTCCTGCTCTAGTGTCTTTCCCATATGACATTGGAGTTGAAAGTATTGACTCTCCAGTTTCCGGCACATTAACTGATAGTGAAGACGTAACTGTTTCCATTTTCAATTATGGGGAAAATGAGGCATCAAACTTTGAGGTATCTTATTTGGTTGATGGCGGATCAGTTATTACTGAAANATACACAGGTACAGTTGCATCAACTGAGACAGTACAACATACTTTCTCAACTCCGGCAGACATGTCAGAGGTAGGTACAACGTATTCTATTACGGCTTACACAACATTTGCTGAAGATGAAGATTCTGAAAATGATTCCATCACTGTTGATGTTACACATTTAAATCCAAATGATATTGGAGTTTCTGAGATAATATCTCCATCATCCGGAGAGCTATTGACAGCAGCTGAAGCAGTTACCGTTACAATAACTAATTACGGTGGTGCAACTCAGTATGATTTTGATGTTACCTATGAATTTAACGGAGAGACTGTAACGGAAGTTGTTGCAGGACCTTTGGAAGGAAACAGTACANTGGAATATACATTTAATCAAACTGTAGATATTTCTGCATTTGGTTCATATACAATAACAGTATCTACATCTCTTGATGGCGATTCAGACACATTAAATGATTCATCATCATCTNATATCACCAACATCAACTGTGCACCTTCAATGGATTGTTCACTTGGTGATGGACTTCAATTATTCCAGTTAGGAGATATAAATAACGAATCTAGTTGTGAAGGTTATGGAGATTTTACTGATCAATCTACAGACGTTGAACTTGGTGAAACTTATGGTGTAACCATGACAACAGGCTGGGGATCTCAGTACGTAAGAATATGGGTTGATTACAATGATGACTTTAACTTTACATTAGATGAATTAATTCTTGACAATTATGTGATTGCTNNTGGTTCGGGTCAAGGTTCATATACTGAAACAACTTCTGTGACAATCCCAATATCAGCTACATTAGGTGAACACTTAATGAGAGTTAANACAAATTGGAACGCAGGTGTTCCTGATGATGCATGTGAGTTAACTACTTACGGTGAAACGGAAGATTATATGATCAATATCCAGCCAGGAGCTGCCTATGATATTGGTGTTACAAATATTACAAATCCGATTACAGGAACTTTAACAGCTGNTGAGACAGTTACAGTTGAGATATTCAATTATGGAGAAAACGAGGNGTCAAACTTTGAAGTTTCTTACTCGGTAAACGGTGGAGATTCTGTTACTGAGACTTTCACAGGAACAATAGCTTCTGGAGAATCTTCAGAGTATAGTTTCACAACTACTGCTGATATGTCAACCGTTGAAGCATTCTACACAATAGTTGCAACGGTGTCTTTAAGTGANGATGAAGATGNTGAAAATGATTCNTTTGAAGTTGAGNTACAACACTTGACAGCTTATGATGCAGGTATTACNGCAATGATATCACCAGTTTCAGGTGTTTTATTGTCTGCACAAGAGCAGGTAACAGTTGAGATTACAAACTTTGGAGGAGCTACACTTACAGACTTTGAGGTTACNTANGAGTTAGANGGAGAATTGGTTACAGAGATAGTACCAGGTCCACTNGAAGGAAATTCAACTATGGAGTATACATTTACTCAAACCGCGGATCTTTCAATCCCCGGAACATATACTTTCACTTGTTATACTTCAATTGAAGGTGACTCAGATAATTCAAATGATTCTGCGAGTGTTGAAGTAGTAAATTCAAATTGTGCTCCATCCATGAACTGTGGAGTTGGAGACGGTCTTACATTATTCCAAATGTTAGATATAGACAATCCATCGGGTTGTGAAGGTTATGGNGATTTTACAGATCAAATNACCAATGTTGAACAAGGCGGAGTACATGATGTTACAATGACAACAGGTTATGGNAATCAGTANGTAAGAATTTGGATNGATATGAATGATGATTACAATTATACATTGGATGANCTTATATTAGATAATTATGTTATCGCTTCAGGCTCTNCAGNTGGTACTTANACTGAGACTACACAGGCTACNATACCTGCTGATGCTCCACTTGGAATGCATTCAATGAGAGTTAAAACAAACTGGAATGCACCGGTTCCCGATGATGCTTGTGAGNTAACTACTTACGGGGAGACAGAAGATTACATGGTTAATATTGTAACTTCTTTAGGCATTGGAGAAACGGAGTTGACNANTTCACAATTTGTAATTTANTCAATTGATAATGAAAACTTTACTGTGAAATTAACAACAGATTACAGTGATTTAATCACCTTTAGCGTNTATGATATNAGTGGAAGATTAATTAACTCCAATAGTNTCAATAAGACTGACAACACCAGTTTTATATACTATCTAAACATGTCTGAAGTTGAATCCGGTATGTATTTTGTAAGNATGGGTAATTCTACAATTGGATACAANACAGGTAGAATNNTTGTNAAATAATTAAAATTCTTTAAATACTTAAAAANGGGAGGGTAATTTTTACCTTCCCTTTTTTATTAAAAGATNGCTTTGAGTTGAATGGATCCGTTATGAATTGTTCTGCTATTTTCGCTTTTTCTACCATAATACACAAAGTTTAAATCTAAAAGTTTTGAGATTTTTTGTTGAAATCTTAAAGACCAGGTATAATTTTCTCCATTTTGTAAACCATTCATCATCACATAGCTTATAATGGAGTTAATATCTCCGTTAAATTCATTTTTGAAATAATTAAATTCAGAAACAAATCCTCTATTTTGTTTTTGATTTAGAAATACAGAAAGCCCAAATTGTTCTTGATCAAGGAACTCTTGATTTCCTAAAAGATTATTGATTTTTGATAATTTATATAAAAAATTAATTCTGTTGTTATTTCCTGCTAAATAGGTAAGAGTTGGATTTAGCTGTTCTTTATCAAGTATATAGTTTTTTTCTAAATAGTTTTCACTCCTACTGGAACTACGTTCTTTATTGGCAATAAACTCAATTAGATAAACCTCATTTGCTTTATGTATTAAATTAACTCTTTTATAATTTTGAGAATTTCTTGTCGAGCCAAATGAAAAATTATTTTTGGATTCATTTTCAGAAAATGTAAAGATGGCTGAATATTTTTGTTTTGATTTATTGATGTAAAGAATATTTTTAAGGTTATAACTATAGGCAAGTAAATTATCTTTTTCTAATTTGAAAGGGTTAATTTCAATTTCAGGATTTATATCCAAATTTGTTTTTTTATCAATTGAATATTGGAACTGATTGGAAAATCTAGAAATCAACTTTTGTAATTTACTGTTTGAGTTTTTTAATTTCGAAAAATTTAATCCTAGTGAATAATTTAATTTATTTTGATATGTCTTTATGAATATTTGATTTGGCAACAGCACCCTAATATATCTTCCTTCATCCTCAAAAATTGCCAGTTCAAATTCTTCAAGCTCTTGTATGTTATTTTGATTTACATCAATCCACTTGTAACTTCCTAGCCCGGGTTCAACTTCAAGAAATGTATATTCTTGTTGTGGTAGGTTTCCTGAGTTTGTTTCAAAAAATAAATTAGAGTTGATAATATTTTTAAAGACTTTTTGATTATAAATCAATCGGGTATTTAGGTACTTATCAGATCGGTTATTTAATTTAGAAATCAGTTTATTTTGATTTATATAGATATTTAATTTTGAGTTATTTCCATTTAAAAGCTGAGAATCAATAAAATAGGAATCAGAATAGTTAACATTTTCGAGGCTAGAATTAACAATACTGTCATTAATTTTTTTTCTAAAACCAAATTCAATAAACGATTTATCTTTTTTGCCAAAACCATTTTTTATTTCAAAATATTTTTGTGCAAAATCCAAATTAATAATATTACCATTTAGTTCATCACCTACTTTTTTTTCAAAATTTAGTTTTATATCAGACCAACCTATTTTATGTTTATAATTTAGATTATTAAACGACTTAATAAACTTCGTATTATAATTTTCTCTGTTTGCATTCATTAAACTGGAATTGGACACAATTTTAAAATTTCTGATTTTATCGAGATTAATTTTTAAAGTATTTCTGTTTCCCTTGAATTCGTTTTCAAATTCAAGACTTTCAAATACGTAAAATAAACTACCTAAGTTTATTTTTTCTACACCAATTTTGGCACCACCAAGAAACTGATTTCTGTTTGAAATTAAAATATTATCTACCCCCCAGTCTCTGTTAAATTCAGTATTATAAATTCTTTCGACAGGTTGAAAATCTTTATTTATATAATCGATATTAATATCGGATTTCAAAATAAAGTTCTCTTGTAAATCCTTTTCAAAAAGGTATTTAAATTTTGAGGCAAATCCTTTATTGTCATTTTCGTCTATCGAAGAAAATAAGTTTTTGTCCTGATTAGATGCTGCCATTTCAAAATTCATA
>NHHC02000051.1 GCA_002169935.2 Candidatus Pelagibacter sp. TMED153
CATCCTGACGTTACAAATGCTAGTAGAGCAATAAAATCAAGTGAAAAAGAAAAGTGTGTTGCCGCTGGTATTACGCCTGTTGAATATTTGATTGGTTACGACGGCATTACTTTTTCTAACAGCAACAAAGCAGATAAGTTTACATTGACGAAAGAGGAAATTTTCAAAGCAGTTTCTGCAAAAATTATGTCAAACGGTAAAATGGTAGACAATGGTTATAAGCGTTGGAGCGATATCAACCCCGCTCTCCCAAATGTAAAGATTGATGTTCTTGCTCCTCCACCATCATCAGGTACTAGAGATGCTTTCGTTGAACTTGTTATGCACTCAACTTGTAAAAAGGTATATAAAATGCCTAAAAAAGGTGATGATGGCTACAAGGCTCTTTGTTCTGCACTTAGAGAAGACGGTGCTGTTACCGAAGCAGGAGAAAATGACAACCTAATAATTGAAAAACTAGCAGCCAACAAAGATAGGTTTGGCATTTTTGGATTTTCTTTCCTAGACCAAAACAAAGACAAAGTACAAGGATCTCTTGTTGATGGTGTTGAGCCGAGCATGGCGACAATAGCTGACGGATCTTATGGGGTAAGTCGCCCTCTTTTCTTTTACGTAAAGAAAGAACATATTGGCGTTGTTCCTGGAATTCAGGAGTACTCGGATTATTTCATGGGATTGACAAAAAGTGGTGGTCCTTTGGAAGCGGCAGGCTTGATACCTAAGCCATAACAAATTGATTTACAAATATGTAAAGCCGTTCTAATTTTGTAACGGCTTTACTGTTTTTTTAGACCACCAATTTATAAAGGACCAATTTTTTTGTTCGCTCTGCCCTTAAGCTTTGTGTTTGTAATTCTGGTAGGAGTGTCCTTATTCTTTTTCTATTTTTCTAAAAAGTCTATTGTTCAAAAATCTGCCCAAATAGGACAAAGATCCAAAACGCTTTCTACCTATTATGGTCAAAATGCTTTCCTTTGGTCGTTTATCCCATCCTGTTTAATATTAATATTGATAACTGTAGCCGGACCTAACTACGTAGATCAGATCTTTTTTGCGAGAGTTCAAGAATTAAATCCACAATTCAATGACTCTTTCATCAGCCTTATACTTTCCAAAGTCATTAATGTTGCGAATGGAAAAATTGGCACGGATGATCAAAAAATTCTTACTTTGGCTAATGAGTATAAGATAGCAACTGAGAAGCTCTATTTCTACAGGGGTCTTGTTGTTATTCTTTGTGCTTCCATGTTAGGACTGCTAGTTTCATATCTTCAAAAACCAAAAACTAACGCGAGAGATAAAGTTGAAACTTTTATTATTAATTTATTCTTTATATCAGCCGTAATCGCTATTTTAACTACCGCTGCAATTATTCTCAGTCTTCTATTTGAAGCCTTGAAATTTTTTAACCTTTACAATTTTTTTGAATTTCTTTTCGGTCTTCATTGGGCTCCAAACGTTGCGATTAGAACGGACCAAGTTGCTTCAGATGGTTCTTTCGGCATGATACCAGTATTAGCGGGAACTCTTTTAGTTTCATTTATTGCTATGTGTGTAGCCATTCCTGTCGGTCTTTATTCGGCTATTTATTTAGCAGAGTTTGCAGCCCCGAAAATAAGAGACTACATTAAACCGACTCTTGAAATACTCGCTGGTATACCCACTGTTGTTTACGGATATTTTGCTGCTCTAACAGCCGCGCCATTTTTTAGAGATGTGGGCGGTTCAATTGGCTTAAGCGTTTCATCCGAGTCAGCGCTAGCAGCAGGTGCAGTAATGGGAATTATGATTATTCCTTTTATTTCTTCTTTGTCTGATGACGTAATTAGAGCAGTGCCTCAAAGTCTTCGTGATGGGTCAATGGGTTTAGGGGCAACAAAGGCCGAAACTATTTATAGGGTAATTCTTCCTGCTGCCCTTCCTGGTTTGGTTGGGGCAGTTTTACTAGCTGTTAGTAGAGCAATTGGCGAGACAATGATTGTTGTTATGGCTGCAGGTCTAAGCGCTAAACTGACGGCCAACCCATTAGATTCTGTAACCACAGTAACCGTTCAAATTGTATCCTTATTAACTGGAGACACAGAGTTCGATGATATAAAGACACTCTCTGCGTTTGGCTTAGGGTTAGCATTATTTTTCTTTACCCTAATTTTAAACGTTATCGCTCTCACCGTTTCAAGAAGACTTTCTGAGAGGTATGAATAGTATGAACATAAATAGAAAAAATTTTACACGCTCCAGAAAAAGAGTTGAGACTAGACTTAAGTTCTATGGTCTCGCATCCATATGCTTCTCTTTGTTAATGCTAGCCACTTTATTGATTTCTATAGGTCTAAACGGGTATACAGCACTTCAACAAGCATATTTCAAAATTTCTATACCTGTAGATACTAATGAATTTACCAGCGAAGACGGTAATATTTTGAAAAATAAAATAAACCTTTATGACTGGGATGGTACAGTAAACCGGTCATTTAACAAACTTTTTCCAGAAGTAAAAAGTAGAGACGATAGGAAAAAATTATTTTCTATAATATCTAGTAACTCCGGGTATGACTTTAAAGAGATAGTAAAAAAACGATCTTTAGATAAAGGAAAAACAGTACTAACCGTTTGGTTATCTCTTTCTGATGATGCTGATCAATATTTGAAGGGAAGATTAAGTAAAGACATTCCTGAAGAAGATAGGCGTATAAGTAATCAGGAAATCAAATGGGTGGATTCCTTGGTTGAAAGAAAAATTGCTCAATTAAAATTTAACAAAACATTTTTTACAGCTGCTGACTCCAGAGAACCTGAAAGCGCTGGAATACTAGGAGCCGTTGTTGGTTCTGCTCTAACATTAACGATAACTATACTATTTGCTTTGCCTCTTGCAGTTATGTCTTCTATCTATTTAGAATATTTTGCAAAACCTGGGAAAATAACAGATTTTATAGAGGTGAATATTAACAACCTTGCAGCTGTACCCTCTATAGTTTTTGGTTTGCTTGGTCTATCAGTATTTCTCTCAACTTTCGGTTTACCTCGATCAGCTCCATTGGTTGGTGGTCTTGTTCTTGGCCTAATGACTCTTCCTACAATTATAATTGCTACAAGAGCTTCGATAAGATCTATACCGCCATCTATAAGAGAGGCGGCTCTTGGATTGGGGGCATCGAAAATGCAAGCGGCTATGCATCACGTATTACCTCTAGCAACACCAGGTATTTTAACCGGAACAATAATTGGAATGGCCCAAGCTCTTGGAGAAACAGCTCCTTTACTGATGATAGGAATGGTAGCTTTTATTATAGATGTCCCAAGCAGTTTTACCTCAAGCGCAACTGCTATGCCTGTCCAGATTTTTATGTGGTCTGATAGCGCAGAAAGAGCTTTTTATGAAAGAAGCTCTTTGGCCATTTTGTTTTTGGTTGGGTTTTTAATTATAATGAATTTAATTGCTGTAGTTTTACGGAAAAAATTTGAAAAAAGATGGTGATACTATGAAACAAAAGCTAATCGCAGAAAATGTTGATGTTTTTTATGGGGAAAAGCAAGCAATAAATAATATAAGCCTAGGTATAAACGAAAATACAATAACTGCTCTTATAGGTCCCTCTGGTTGTGGAAAATCAACTTTCCTAAGATGCCTTAACAGAATGAATGACGTTATCGATACTTGTAAAATATCTGGAAAAATTTTAATGGACAATACTGATATATATGGAGCGGAGGTCGATCCCGTTGAATTAAGGGCTAAAGTTGGAATGGTTTTTCAGAAGCCAAACCCTTTTCCAAAGTCTATTTTTGAAAATATTGCCTACGGTCCAAGAATTCATGGCTTAGCTAGCAATAACAGTGAGCTAAAAGATATAGTTCTAAGTAGTCTTGAAAAGGCGGGTTTGATTGACGAGGTTAAGGATAGGCTCGATGATCAGGCTACTGGATTATCTGGAGGCCAACAACAAAGAATTTGTATTGCGAGAGCAATAGCAGTAAGCCCAGAGGTTATTTTAATGGACGAACCTTGCTCAGCACTGGACCCAATAGCGACAGCAAAAATTGAGGAATTGATGAGTGAACTTTCACAATCATACACAATAGTAATTGTTACTCACTCAATGCAACAGGCTGCAAGAGTATCCAAGAAAACGGCGTTTTTCCATCTTGGTGACTTGATAGAATATAATGATACAGACAAAATTTTTACTCAACCAGAAAATGAAAAAACACAAGATTACATTACAGGTAGATTTGGATAAATAGGAGGAAATAAATATGACTTTGCACATATCATCAGCGTATAACGAAGATTTAGTTCACATAAATGCCAAAGTTGTAGAGATGGGAGGTCTTTGTGAACAAATGATTGAACACTCCAATAAGGCAATAAGAGATAACAATATTGAACTAGCGGACAAGGTTGTTTTATTAGATGAAAAAACTGATGATTTAGAAACCGATATAAATGAATCAATAATAAGAGCTATTGCACTACGTCAGCCAGTTGCTGATGATCTTAGAGTTTTATTTTCAGCAATAAAAATTTCAGGGGCTTTTGAAAGAGTGGGAGATCTCTGTAAAAATATAGCCAAAAGAAGTCGGCTATTAAATGATGATCCCCATAAGGACGTCAGAAAAAGTATTTTTTCTCTAGGAGAAAAGGTAAAGGAACAGTTAACTCGCTCTATAAATTCCTACACTCAACAGGATATTAAATTGGCAAAAAAGGTGTGGGAAAGAGATTTTGAGATAGATCAATTATACACTGACCTTTTTGATGAGCTTCTAGTTTATTTAAAAAAGAAAAAGAGAGTGGCTGCTGGCTCCCATTTAATGATAATTGCAAAAAATTACGAAAGAATAGGAGATCACACAACCCACATAAGTGAAATGACTCATTTTGCAATTACTGGTAGACATCTTGTAGCTGAGAGACCAAAAGTAAACCTACCAGTATAGGAAGGGAGTATTGTGAATAAAAAAGTTTTACTAATAGAGGATGATAAGGACCTTCAAGAAATTGTTTCCTATAATTTCTCCAAGGAAGGCTTTGTCATCAATTCTTGCCTAGATGGAGAGGATGCTATGGAAATGGTAAAGAATGAAAACCCTGACTTAATTATTCTTGACTGGATGTTACCAAATGTATCCGGTGTAGAAATACTAAGGCAAATTCGGTCTATCAAGAAATATAGAAAAATTCCCGTGATAATGCTCACTGCAAAAAATGAAGAAACTGACAGGTTAAAGGCATTTGATGGTGGTGCTGACGACTATATATCCAAGCCGTTCTCAAATGCTGAATTGATTGCTAGATCAAAAGCAATTTTAAGAAGGATTAAACCCGAAGATTTTGCGGACTCGCTTAATTTTCACGATATTGAATTAAATAGAGACACAAAAAGAGTATTTCGAGGCAAGAAAGAGATAAAGCTTGGTCCAGTGGAATTCAAACTCTTAGAGGTTTTCTTAATGCGGCCAGGTCAGGTGTTTAGCAGAGAACAGCTACTTGATAAAATATGGGGAAATGAGATTTATGTTGAAGACCGTACAGTTGATGTTCATGTTGGTCGTTTGAGAAGAGCTCTAAATCGGGGGAAGGCAAAAAAAGACCCTATAAGAACTGTTAGAAGTTCGGGCTACTCTTTAAATGAAAAGTATAGCTAGTATCAAGGTTAATTTATCTCTAAATAACTCTCGAAATTCTTCGTAGCCTTTTCCCAGGAAAACTTTTTAGCATGTTTAACAGCATCTTCGGCTTTTAATTTTGTTACTCTTTTACACGCTTCAAGCAGATCATCATGAAGAACGCCGCCTTTAGAATTACCAATTACATCTGAAGGTCCGGATACATCATAAGCAGCTACAGGAAGACCGCATGCCATTGCCTCTAATAATACTAAACCAAAGGTGTCTGTTTTTGATGGAAAGACAAAATAGTCGCATTCCTTATAGATCTCAGAGATTTCCTGATGAGTTTTATTTCCAAAAAATTTTACATCAGGGTATTTTTTTTTCAAATTAATGGCATCTGGGCCATCACCAATCATCCATTTTTCCCCATCAACTTTAAGGCCTAGAAAATCACCTAAATTCTTTTCAACAGCCAACCTACTTGTACAAACGTAAACTTTNGTTTTTCTNTTTTTTGAAGNANTCTTTTGATATTTAAAAGTTTCAATATCAACNCCTAAAGACCAAATCTCTGGGTTACCAATTTTCCACTCCATTAGATCATCTTGTACTGTCTTTGATGGNACNAGTACNCNTTCTGANTTTTTGTGGAACCACCTAAGATANGCNTANGTCCACGATAANGGCATTCCTGTTCTNGCTTTTATGTATTCNGGAAACCTAGTTTGAAANGCNGTNGTGTATTTAAGNTNATTNTTCNNAGCATAGGAGCGNGCCGCCAANCCAAGAGGGCCTTCAGTATTTATATGCAAAACATCTGGCTCTAGATTCTCNAGNAGACTAAATATTCTCTTTTTTGCAAATAGCGCTAATCTAATTTCAGGGTAAGTTGGGCACGGAATATTTCTAAANCTATCCGGNCCTATNACAAAGACGTCNTGACCAGANTTTCTTAAAAACTTNACNGTTTGCTGNATGCAAANNACTACGCCATTAACTTGAGGCAACCAAGCGTCTGTTACAATAACGATTTTCATAGGGGCTCTCCCTANTCCAAATACTCAAAATTNGCTNTTCGTCTTTTGGTTTTTGACCATTCCACAATTTCAAGCTTTCCATCAAAATGCTCAACNAGNGCTGTCATTGATTCTACCCAGTCACCATCATTGGCATATAATATTCCCTCTATTTCTCTAATTTCTGCTTTATGNATNTGACCACANATAACACCATCACAGCCTCTTCTTCTAGTCTCGGTCACCATTGATTTTTCAAAAGCAGATATAAAAGATACAGCCANCTTAACCTTAGATTTTAAGTATTGAGAAAGAGACCAATAAGGAAATTTAAAAAATATTCTTATGGAATTAAATAAGGCATTAATTTTCANTAGAAAAACATAAGCCCAGTCGCCNATNTAAGCNAGCCAACGCGCATGCTGAATAACATTATCAAATAGATCTCCATGNACAACCCANTATTTCTTACCATTAGGNGANTCNTGAACATCGTCNTCCTTTACNTTAATCCCTCCTAACGTAAGACCTACAAACTCTCTTGCGGCTTCATCATGATTTCCAGGAATGAAAACAATTTCCGTTCCATTTTTTGCCTTTTCTAGAATTTTCTGTACTACATCGTTATGAGCTTGAGGCCAATGCCATCTTTTTGATAGTTGCCAACCATCCACTATGTCACCAACCAGATAAATTTTCTCGGCATCGGTATATCTCAAGAAACTCAACAGTTCCTGAGCCTGAGAGCCTTTAGTTCCCAGATGAAAATCTGATATCCAGACTGTTCTAAATACTTTGGATGGATTGCTAAGATCTTGCATATTTATATTACATTTACGTTAAGTCTTTATTAATCTTTTTATATTNAGGTGNAATTNGNTTTTTATAANCCTNTAATNACAANCTCTATCACATTTATTTTTTCTGTACTTTCTAACTGCCCCACCTTATTCATTTGGAAGAGAATTTGGAAGAGTTAATATGGAAAAAAATTCAAAATATAGGTATTTTTACCACTTTGTCATTTTATTCATAGTCTTCTTAAATCATCATTCCCTATATGCTGCAAACATCACGTTTTGGGATAAAACAAAAAGCCTAGGTGTTGAAGTAAAGTTACCCTATTGGGCTCTAGAGAAAGACGTTTCTTCCACNGAAGAAAACGGAATAAAAGAAGATGGAAANCTTTACAATAATGTAAAAATCTNCAANCCATCNGGCAAACCAAAAAACTGGTCTCAGTTTTTTTCTATTCAAATTGAAAGNGGNATGGNNGATCCNGTGGNNGTTTTTAANGATTTACANGNTGGNNCCTATATTAACTATTGTAAAAGNAATTCACTCGNCTTTAATTTAATAAANGAANGTTCNGATCAAATCGTGTTTTCAGTTTTTTGTGGAAAATACAAACATGATATAAGCAAAGGTGAGGTAGCCGTTTACTCAATGATTAAGCATAAGTCATTTTTTGTAAAAATATTTCACCAATGGAGAGGCGGTCAAATGGATATAAATGATAGTTCCAGCTGGAATACATCGAAAGAGGAGATGACAAATATTATAAAAGATATCTCTTCCATAAAAATACATTTTAAAAAATGAGGCAAATGAATTGAAAATTCTTATTCTTGGAGCGGGAGCCGTTGGTGGATACTTTGGAGCTAGATTAATTGAGTCTGGTGCCGATGTTACTTTTTTAGTGAGAAAAAAAAGAGCGCAGCTTCTTAAAAAACAGGGCTTAAAAATCATTAGCCCATGTGGAAACCTAAACCTTAAGGTAAAGACTATAACAAATGCCGGAATTACCCCCGTTTATGATGTTATCTTACTTACCAATAAGTCTTATGACATGGACGAAATCCTGGAGACTAATTTTCCAGTAAAAAATAGCAGTGTAATTATTCCTTTGCTAAATGGATTTTCTCACATACGAAAACTTGAAAAAAAATTTAGTAATGCATCTGTATTTGGAGGCTTAGCACACATCTTTTCAACAATAGGA
>NHHC02000055.1 GCA_002169935.2 Candidatus Pelagibacter sp. TMED153
TCAAATTTCAGATATTTATTTTTTCTATTCCCTTTTTTTATTTCGAGATTTAAAATAGCCAAAGGAAAAAGCTTAATTATATCTTCCTCTTTTGCTGTTGCTAAGGGGTTTAAAAAGAAAGAGGGGCAACTTCACATATGTTATTATCAGGCTAGAAATCAAAGGTATCTATGGGATACAGAAAACATTTATTTCAAAAAGTGGCAAAGATTATTTTTGTCTCCTCTTTTAAACTACTTAAAAAAAATTGATATTGATCAATCAAAGAGACCAGACTATATTATTTCTAATTCATTATTTGTTAAAAAATGGATTAAAAAAACATATAATTTAGACACCCATGTTATCTACCCCCCCGTAGACACCAGGCTATTTAAACTTCAAAAAAATAAGTCAAATTATTTTATTACAACGGCAAGACTGGAACCTTATAAAAGGGTAGATTTAATTGTTGATGCGTTTAATAAAACAGATGACATATTATACGTTGTAGGTGACGGATCTCAGAAAAAAACATTAGTAAAAAAAGCCAATTCTAATATTGTATTTTTTAATTATTTAAATGCAAAAAAAGTTAATGAGCTAGTTAGTAAAGCAAAAGCTTTTATTCATGCAGGTATAGAAGATTTTGGGATTGCGCCAGTAGAAGCTCAGTCATGCGGCACACCAGTAATTGGATATAACAGTGGAGGAGTAGCCGAAACAGTTATCGATGGCAAAACAGGAATACTTTTTAAAATTCAAACCTCAGATGCAATTTTAGACGCATTAGTACGTTTTAAAAAAACCGAGTTCGACCATAAATTAATAAGCATGCACGCAAGCCAATTCTCAGAAGAGAATTTTGCCACTAATTTCAAGAACTTTGTTGATTCAAAAATAAAAGTATAAATGACAAATGGTAAAAAAGTACGCTGGAAGATATTCTAAATATTTAAGACCAATCTCTATAATTTTTGATTTATTCGTAGTAAATCTTTTTATATTTCTTTTTTTAGACAAAAGTTTATTTAAGCCAATTCCTATCATAATTTTTTCATCGCTTTGGTTTATTTCTGCAATTATAACCAAGTTTTATGAGGTATACAGGTTCACTAAGCTAATTAGAATTATTTCGTACGTTTTCTACCAATTACTTCTTTATTCTATAATTGTTTATGCCTTTTTTGGAATAGTTGAAAGTCCCAATCCAACCCCAATGAAAATCTTGATTTTCATAATATATAGCTTTCTGTTCATTACAGCTTTTAAATTCACTCTATTTTACGGCTTACAAAGATATAGGCTTGGTTTCGGAGGCAATTTCAGGAAGACTATAATAATCGGAAATAATGATTCAGTCGAAGAGCTAAAAAGATTCTTTAAATCACAAAAAGAGTTGGGCTATGAAAACAGAAAAACATTTAATTTTGATAAATCAACTGACCTAAATCTTCAAGAATGTTTTGATTTTGTTAAAACTCATAATATTGATGAAGTGTACTGTTCTGCAAATGAATTAGATGACAATCAAATCAAACTATTAATTGAATTTTGTGAAAATAATTTTAAAATCTTAAAATTCATTTCACAACGAGGAGGACTACTTTCAAAAAAACTAAAAACAGATATTTACGGATTTTCAACCGTACAGTCTCTAAGACTTATGCCATTGTCGAACGATTTGAACAATTTTATTAAAAGATTTTTCGACATAATATTTTCTCTATTTGTACTATTTTTTATATTATCATGGCTAACACCAATAATAGCAATCTTAATTAAAATGGAGAGCTCAGGGCCGGTGTTTTTCAAGCAAACTAGGAATGGAATAAAGTATAAAGAATTCATGTGCTATAAGTTTAGGTCAATGATTAAAAACAGCAGTGCAGATATTCAACAAGCCACAAAAAATGACATTCGCGTTACCAGGATAGGCAAAATATTAAGAAAAACAAGTTTAGATGAATTACCACAGTTTTATAATGTCTTAATCGGAGATATGTCGGTAGTTGGTCCAAGACCTCATATGATTAAAGAAAACCAAAGATATTCAAAATCAGTTAGTAAGTTTATGGTTAGACATTTTGTTAAGCCTGGTATTACTGGCTTAGCTCAAGTAAAAGGATATAGAGGAGAAATCGAAACTGATGAGGATATCATAAACAGAGTAAAATATGATATTTATTATTTGGAAAATTGGNCTTTATTGTTGNACCTAAATATTGTATTTTTGACATCAATAAATTTTTTAACNGGCCAAAAAAAGGCATATTAACATAATTTAATGAATGTACTTATTTTAGGATCAGGTGGTAGGGAGCATGCTTTTGCTCACAAAATAAAACAAAGCCCTCTTTGTAATAATCTATTTGTTGCACCAGGAAATTCTGGCACATCGGAATTAGCTACTAATCTTAATATTCAGGTTGACGAGTTTAGCAATATTGAATNNGCTATAATNAAACATNAAATNTCATTGNTNGTGGTTGGNCCNGAAGTTCCNTTGGTAAATGGTTTTCACGATTTCATCTCCGATAATGANAAGCTATCTAATGTTTCTGTAATTGGACCCAAAAAAGAAGCGGCTCAGTTAGAGGGAAGTAAAGATTATGCAAAGCAGTTTTTAAATAGACACAATATTCCCACAGCGAAACATGAAACATTTACTGCTGAAAACATTGAAAATGCTTATAAGTNTATTGATCAAATGAAGCCCCCCTACGTATTAAAGGCAGATGGNCTTGCAGCAGGAAAAGGAGTTTTAATTATTGATAATGCNAATGAGGCAAAAAATTTAATTCACGAGATGCTNATCAACTCAAAATTTGGAAAAGCCAGTAGTAGTGTNGTNATTGAAGAGTTTTTAGACGGAATTGAATTNAGCTGTTTTGTTCTAACNGATGGGNAAACATATAAGTTATTTCCCAGCGCTAAGGATTATAAAAGAATAGGTGAAGGAGATANAGGCCTGAATACAGGAGGTATGGGAGCTGTTTCACCACCACCATTTTTANCTTCAGANTTATTAAATAAAATTNAAAATAAAGTNATNAAACCAACAATAGAGGGGTTAAAAAAGGATNAAATTGAATANCAAGGNTTTATATTTTTNGGCTTNATTAAAGTTGACGATGAGCCATATGTNATAGAATACAATGTCAGGATGGGAGANCCAGAAACAGAAGCTGTTTTGCCTAGAATAAAATCGGATTTTTTGNATCTTTTANTNTCTGTAAATAACGGTAACTTAGAAAATCAAAATCTTGTTATTGACGAGGATCCGGCAGTAACCGTATTTTTAGTCTCTGGAGGATACCCTGAGAAATATGAAAAAAACCAAGAGATTTTTGGATTACAAAAAGTAAGTGACTCAACAGTATTCCATGCAGGTGCAATTAAAAAAGATAAAAAAATTGTGACTTCNGGAGGAAGGGTTTTGGCAGTAAGCTCATCAGCTGAAACNATTGAATTAGCTTTGCAAAAATCCTATAATTCGATTAAAAAAATAAACTTCAAAAACATGAATTATAGAAAAGACATTGGNTTTGACCTATAAATAATCGTGAGCNGTTATAGTCTTATCTTCTTCGTTATTATCGTCAAACTTTTTTAGTTGAATCATCCAATAAGTNAATGCAACCATACCAATTGTTANGAAAATCCAGGCCATAATATTTGCTAGCCACCAGTTATAATCTCCTATTTCCCTAAGNGNATCAAATGGAATAAAAAAATAGTTAACAAATAGATTTTCAATACCGTAAAAGAACTCTTTCATTAGTTATAAATTATTTACTTTGCAAATATACAAATCTTTACATGATAATCAGATTTTTTAAATTTACAAAACTACCTCAATTAATAGTTTCTTTTCTTTTATCAATAGCAATAATGCTTATATTGAAAATTGATGAATTTTCTTTCGATATTTTATATTCGTCGATTCTTCTTATTTTCATTTTTTTACTATCAATTTNTATAATTTCTAAAAACTCTATTTTAAAAAATAATCAATACACTACTTTAGGTCTAATTATTTTTAGTGGATTTATTTATAAAACACAACTTAATCCTATCANAATACTTTCTTATTTGACTTTACTGCTTTCTATAAGAAAAATTTANAGCCTTAAANCCCCTAAAAAGACANACCAAAAGCTTTTTGATATTGGCTTTTGGTTTTCACTCTCTACAATATTAAATCCTGTGAATTTTATTTTTTTGGCCACTATATTTTTTGGCATATATGCCTTTTATAAACTTGGCCTTAAAACTATATTACAATTTTTTGCTGGTTATATCTCTACATTACTTATTGCAATTTTATTTACTAGTTTAAGCTCAGGTTTTTCATTTAACCCCGTTTATTTGGTTGATACTTTAGACTCATTTATTTTAGAATTTCATAAATGTTCTGAATGCCCTAACCTTGCTTTTCCACAAATTTTATTTCCGTCAATTTCGTTTCTTGTATTCTTATTATATGTGTTTAAATATTTTGGAAATAATCTACATGAGAGGTTAAAAAACTCATTTCTTTTAATATTTTATTTGAATTCAATTTTAATGATTTTTATAATCGAAGACTACACAATTTTTTTGTTCTTCCCATTTCTGGTAACTTTGATAAAAATTATTTCTCATTTAAGAAGAAGTTTGTTTTTTGAATTGGTTATTGTTTTAGCTATTTTACTTAACTCTTTTTCTTTTTAATTTTTAAAAAATACAAAAATGAAAGTTGAAGTATCAAATGGCGAATTACTAGACAAGCTCACAATCCTAGAATTAAAGATGTCAAATATTAGTGATGATAAAAAGCTTATTAATGTTAGAAAAGAATTTAATGAGCTGAACCCATTGGCTAAATTATTGTTTGAAAAATTCAAAGATGAGTTATTAAGCAAATATAAAGAACTAGCACTTATCAACAGTCAACTATGGAAAATCGAAGATGACATCAGAGAGTGTGAAAAGAATAAAAATTTTGGTGAAAAATTTGTTGAATTAGCCAGGGCCGTATATTTCACTAATGACAAAAGAAGCGATGTAAAAAAACAAATAAATATATTAACAGGATCAGGGTTTATAGAAGAAAAATCCTACGAAGATTATGAATAATAAATTTTAAGATCAGTTAAATATACTTCAAGACACAGAATTTGAATAAACACATTTTAATAATAAGACTTTCTTCATTTGGGGATGTAGCCATGACCGTTCCTGTTATAAGTGTTTTAAGAAAAAAATATCCAAACACGAAAATAACAATACTTACAACTGTTTTTTTTTCTGAATTATTTAATCAAATCCCAAATATTAATTTTCTATTCTTTGAAAACAAACACAAAAATATTTTAGGATTATTTTCTATTACCAGCGAAATAACAAAACTTAAAGTGGACTATATTATTGATCTTCATAATGTTTTAAGAACAAAAATTATAAAAGCTTTAATAAATCCATTTAATCTTTTTAAAACCCCTTTTTTTAAAATTGACAAAGGTAGAGAGGAGAAGAAAAGAATTATTAATGGAAGTGGAAGAAAAAAATTAAAAAGTATGCATCAAAGATATGCAGATGTATTCTCAAGCTTAGAAATGGTATTAGATATAAAGCAATTTAAACCATACAAGAAATTAGAAATAAGAAATAAAAACTTTAGCTTCTTAAACTCAAAAAAAATGATTGGGATAGCTCCTTTTGCAAAGCATTCTTGCAAAGAATATTCAATAGAAAACATTTTAAAAATTATCAATTCAATTAGCGATAAATTTTGTGTGATTTTATTTGGGGCCCCTGGCGATGAACAAAGTAGATTGGAAAAAGTAGCCAAACAAAAAGATAATGTTTACTCAATTGCAGGAAAAGTAGTTTTGAGTGAACAGATGGCTATTATGTCAAACCTTGATTTGATGGTTTCTATGGACTCAGCAAATGGACATATAGCTTCACTTTTTGGCATAAATGTCATTTCAATTTGGGGAGCAACACATCCTTGTCTAGGTTATGCCGCTTTTGGCCAACCCGAGCAAAATTCAATAACCCCTAGTTTAGAAAAATATCCTAGGATACCAGTTAGTATTTATGGCGTAAAATGTCCTGACGAATATATTGATGCCATAAACGACATCAAGGCAGAAGAAGTGATAAAAAGAATTAAAAAATTAATTTAATTATCGTCGATGTCTAAAAATAGCTCGTTAGAAGTAGGGTACGCTTGACAGGTAATAATTAGGCCATCTTCAATTTCCCCATCGGTTAAAATATAATTTTGTTCAAGCTCAACAGTCCCTTTTTTCAAACGCCCTATACAAGTTGCACAAGCCCCACCCTTGCAAGAATAAGGAGCATCAATATCATTTTCCAATGCAATGTCGAGGAGAGTTTTATTTTTATCACCCTCAACAGTGGTTTCATGACCATCAACTCTATATGTAATTTTAATTGAATCCAATAATTATTATTTATAACGCGAATTTAATTAATTTCCCCATCATATTAAAAAGATGTCTATTTTTGCTNTTGCACAATATCAGTGANGATATTCTGTTTTATAATTATACTATTTATTTCAATTGAAAAAGCTAAGACTAAATANTTTTTTATTTTCNTGTTTGATCCTCNNNGTNGTNGGNTGTTCNAGAAAAAAAGATAAATTTTTAAATAAAAAATTTCATTCAATTACCACAACTTACAATTATCTGTTTAACGGAAACAATCTTTTTTCTTCAGGANTAAATGAATTAGANACCNNAGAGAAAGAAAATTTTTGGGAGTTAATCCNAATAGAAAAATTCAAATATTATNATGATNATTTTGAAAAAGAAAGAGAGACTAATTTTACCAANGCCGAGGAAAAGGCTACCCTAGCAATCCAAAAGCATTCCATGAATGTTGAAGGCAAAGAAAAAAACCCAGTTATGGATGAGGCATATTTATTGCTTGGAAAATCCAGATATTTTGANAACAGGTTTATTCCTGCGCTTGAGGCCTTTAATTATATACTATANAAATATCCAACTAGTGAGCTNATAAACGAGGTAAAAATTTGGAAAGAAAAGGTTAACATTAGACTTGATCAAAACAACTATGCTATTGATAATTTAAAAGAGCTTTTAGANGAGAAAAANCTTTCAAAAGAAGAGAGGTATTTAGCAAACTCATATATAGCTCAAGCATTTGTAAATACAAATGAGNTAGACAGTGCACTTNTTTACTTAAAAAAATCGGTGTTTAAACAAAAAGATNTATTATTGAAAACTAGGAGAAAATTTTTATTAGCTCAATTATATCANNAACTTNCCNTTCAGGACACAGCGTATTCAATCTNTTCNGATATTATTGATTTNCACAGAAAAATACCAAGAGATTTTTACATTAATTCTTATATCAAAAGAACCATGGTNTCGGACTCAATTGACAATTCAATTNCNGAACTAAAATTACTCACAGAAAATTTTGAAAANAANAACTNTCTAGATATTATTTTTCATCAAATTGCNATGTTAAANTTGAAAAAAGGAGAATTATTAGATGATGATAAATCANGTTTTACAACAACAGANTCAACTGCAATTAATTTNTTTAATAAATCTCTTCAATCAGATTCAGAAGAGGAATTTTTAATTGCCAAAAACTATAACGAATTAGCTGAACTAAATTTTAGAAAGAAAAATTATTTAGAAGCAGGNCAGTATTACGATAGCACTTTAACGCAATTAAGCAACAAGTCTAGAGAATTTAGAAAAATAAATAGAAAACGAGAAAACTTAAACGATNTGATATATTATGAAAAAATTTCCTCTANNCTG
Organism: Candidatus Pelagibacter sp. TMED153; assembly: GCA_002169935.2. The sequence continues at coordinate 7,794 of NHHC02000055.1, forward strand.
GATAGNATAATTAATTTAATNGAAATGCCNGAGAAAAAAAGAGAAGCATATTTTAACAANTATATTGAAAAAATAAAGGANGCTNAAAAAAAAGAAAAAAAGAAAAGTAAAAATTTTGGATCCNTGAANACGTTAAGCANTTTTTCTGAAACNGATGAAGGTTTNTTNTATTTTTATAATTCTACGGCTGNNGCCTACGGNAAATCNGATTTTAAAAACAGGTGGGGGGATAGGCGATTAGCNGATAATTGGAGGTGGTCAATTACAAATAAAGATTCTTCTGANAAAAANATNTCAGAAANNTCAAAAAATNTTGACAATGANAGTCTNCTTTCAGNGGCATATTATATTNGACTTATNCCAAAAGANNCCANTCAAATNGATAGTNTNAGAAACNTGAGAAATGATGCATATTTTAGGNTAGGCTCNATTTACAAAGACCANTTTCAGGAATATGAAATATCAAATAANAGGTTANATTATTTACTAGAAAATAACCCAAAGATTAATTTAATACCACCTGCTAAATTTTTTATTTACAAAAATTGGATGATGCTAGACTCTACGAAAATTGCAAATAAATTTAAAGAGGATATAATAAACAACCATCCTGACTCAAAATATGCGTCCATCTTATTAGATCCAAATGCAACGATAAATAGTGATCAAGATTTTAAATTAATATATGAAAGTCTTTACCGTTTATACGAAAATGAAAAGTATATTGAAGTAATTTCAAAGTGTGAAGAAAATATAATTTCATTTAGTGGTGAGCCCGTGGTTTCAAAATTAGAGTTTTTAAAATCACTTGCAATCGCAAGAGTTTATGGATTTAAAGAATATGAAAAGGCTTTACAATTTATTAAACTAAACTATTCCGTTACTTTAGAAGGAAAAGAAGCTGAACGGATTTTAAATGAAGTTTTACCTCAAATTAAAAATGATGAATTTAAAGAGAATAAGCTGTCAGCAAATTATAAGATCGTATATGTCTTTGAAAAAGATGAAAATGACAAAATTTCTCAGCAACTAAATGATCTTCAACAATATATTGATGGGGTTGACTTTTTAGATTTGAGG
>NHHC02000024.1 GCA_002169935.2 Candidatus Pelagibacter sp. TMED153
AAAGTAATAACAAAGGTATAGCTAGACCAATCTGTGTAATTGGATCTGGAGGTGTTAATATAGCTGCAACTGTAAAAATAATAACTACTACATATCTTCTAGTTTTTTTTAAATAAACAGAATTAACAACGCCTATTTTTGCTAATAAGTTTAGAAGTATTGGAAGCTGAAAACTTATTCCGAATGCAAATATTAATCTCATAATTAAGGATAAATACTCATTTACTTTTGCCTCTAATTGAATTGGTAAACTTGTATTTGTACCGATCGACTCGAAAGACAAGAAAAACTTAATAGCTAGAGGCATTATTAAATAATAAACTAATAATCCTCCAAATAAGAAAAGAATTGGAGTAAATATTAAATAAGGTAGAAGAGCTTTTTTTTCATTTTTATACAATCCTGGAGCAATAAATTTATAAATTTGTATCAATAGAACGGGACTTCCTAAAAAAATTGCAGCAAAAAATGCAACTTTTAAATAAGCAATAAATGTTTCATGTAAAGCGGTAAAAATAAGTCTTCTAGAATTCTCATCGTCTTTTACGGCATTAGCGTAAGGTTCTACTAAAAAATTATAAATCTGTTCAGCAAAAATATATGAAACAATAAAAATAACTAAAATAAACATTATTGATTTTAGAAGTCTTGATCTGAGTTCAACAAAATGGCTAGTAAAAGAATTTGAATTAGTCATCTAATTTGTCTTTTTCTTTTATATCTTCTTGAGGAATAATGTCTTTTTCTGGATCAATATCATTTGTTACTGATGATATTTCTCTCTGAAAACTACTAAATGTATTTTTTAATTTCCCTATATATGAACCTATTTTTTTTAAAGCAATAGGAAATTCTTTAGGACCTAAAACTAGGATAGCAATGATAACTACCGCTAAAATCTCTAACCAACCAATTTGAGGCATTTCGATTATTTGTTTTCGGAATCAGAATTATCTGAATTAGTTTTGTTGTTATCCTCGCTTGAAGAAGTATCATCTGACATACCCTTTTTAAAACTTTTGATGCCTTTAGCAACATCTCCCATTAAACTAGATATCTTGCCCCTTCCAAAGAGCAAAACTACGATCACAACTACTATAGCTATTTGCCAAAAACTAATTCCCATAATGAATAATTGTATACAATAATTTTAATTAAATAAATATCTTTATTTATCATCTGTCTCTGGTGATTTTTTAATAGCATTCTCAATATCTTCGTAAATATTCTGCTTTTCATTTAAAGACTGTTCTTTAAAAAACTTTCCTGTACCAAAAATGGATTTATCTATACTTGATGTGTCAATCAATCCTGCTGAACCTAGTTCTTCAATTGTAGGTAAGTCAGATAATTTTTGTACATTAAAATGATCTAAAAAGTTTTCAGTAGTTGCATATTGAATAGGTTTACCAGGAATATCTTTTCTTCCTGCAGGTCTAACCCAATTAAGCTCTAATAAAATTTCTAATGTATTTGTTGAAAACGATACACCACGAATTTCTTCTATTTCAGGTCTAGTAACAGGTTGATGATAGACAATGATAGCCAGCGTTTCAATGGTTGCTTTGGACAATTTTTTTTGAGTAGATTTTTGTAAAGACATTAGTTTTGATAAATCATCAGCTGTTCTAAAAGACCACTTATCTTTTATACAAACTAAATTGATACCTCTATTTTTGTAATTATTTCTAATATTTTCTAAAACCTTAGTAATATTTGAATTTGTTTGAATTCTTTTTTCAATAGTTTCAACATCAAGCGGTTCTGAGGCTGCAAAAAGGATTGCTTCAACTTGTCTTTCCAGTTTTGATACATTGGATGGAAAAGAAATTATATTGTTATTTTTTTTATTTTTCATTTATTGTAAATTTTTTTATCATTATTTGTTCAAAAAGTCTTTTCTGTAATATTTGAATTATTCCTTCTTTAGTCAATTCAAGACTAGCTGCAAATATTCCTGCTATACCAGATTTTTTCATTTTCTTATTCAAATAAAATTTTGGTATAAATTCGTTAATATTCTTCCAATCATTAATTTGACTCAAATTATTTTTAATTTGTTTCATTCCTTCTTCAACCGTAAAAACTGGCAGTTTAGGAATATTGATTGTTTGAAATGATTTTTGAGTTTGAATATTGGAATATGTTTTTAATAATTCATATAAAGTAACGCTATAAATTGGTGTATTAACTGACCTTATGCCACCCTCCATACCCCTAGTAAAAATATTAACTCCTAATCTTTTCTTTTTTAGTATTTGATCTGAAAGTATTCTTATCAGCTCTAATTTTTTTAATTGTAGTTTTAATTTTTCAGCTACTTCAAAAGCTTTAAAATCTTCATCTTGATCTTCTGGCAATAATAACTTGGATTTTAAATAGGCTAGCCAAGTTGCCATTAATAAATATTCTGAAGCTGTTTCTAGATTTAAACTTTCATTGTTTTTAATAAAATCTAAAAATTGATCTGCTAACTTAGTTATAGAAATTTCTGCCAAGTCAACTTTTTGAGTCTTAGCTAAATCAAGTAAGACTTCTAATGGTCCTTTATAGTTTGGAATATCAATAGAAATTTGATTTAAATTTTTTGATTCCATTAATAGATTTTATCCTAAAAATTTATAAAATTCTGATGTTTTTTTACTTGTAAATTTGTCAATATATGGAACTTCTTTTATCAATCTATAAGAGTCTTTATAATTACCAGCGCAATATAGAACAATATTGCATCCTGCTAAAAAGGATTTTTTAGCATTTGTTATTAAATCATATTTCAAGGCTTTCATGGAGATATCATCAGAAATTAGTATTCCCTTAAAACCAATTTTTTTTCTTATAACTTCAAAAATTATTTTTTTGGAAAAAGTTGCTACATTTTTTTTATCAATCTTTGAATACAAAATATGAGCAGTCATAGCAAACAAAGATGGATTTGCTTTGAATGGAAGAAAATCGATTTTATCTAGGGTTCTATAATCTAAACTTACTTTTGGTGTTTTTAAATGACTATCTAAGGAAGCGCATCCATGACCAGGAATATGCTTAATAACAGTCGCTATCTTATTTAACTTATATTGTTTTACGCATGTTTGGCCTAAAAGTTTAACTACTTGAGGATTGCTAGAAAAACTTCTGCTTCCAATTATTTTATGTGTATTTTTCCTTAACACATCCAATACTGGGACTGTATTAATATTAATTCCAATTTTTTTTAGTATTGAAGTAAGCTTATCTAGATAATCTTTGTAAAAATTTATACAAATCTCAGGATTAGAATTATAAATATCTCCAAATAGTTTTTGAGAAAAATCATGATTAATTATACTACTTAGTCTTGATACAGTTGCACCCTCTTCATCAATCATGATTGGAAATTTTGGATCTTTAGTTAATTTTCTAATTTTTTTTATTAACTGTTTTATTTGTTTTAAAGACTTTATATTTCGTTTAAAAAGTATTAAACCCCAAGGTTTTTCATTTTTAAATAAAGACATTTCATTTAAGGATAGTCGATGATTTTTTAAACTAATTATAATTGCTTTTTTTTTCATTTAGACTTTAATAAATCCCAAAATCTTCTTTTTTTATTATCTCTTATTTCCTTGTTGAATAAATCATTGAACTCAATCACATTGTTAGTATCATTTTGTAAAACTGGTATACCAATAATTTTATCTTTAATAACCTCTTCAATATTGGATCTACTCAAATTAATTTTGTCAATATTTTTATTAGAAGAATAAAATTTATAAACATTAAAAAAAAATAAAAAGAAAATAATTATAAAAAATAAATTAATAATCTTATTCATTACATTTTATCTGGAAGTGAAACACCTAAAATATTCATTCCATTTTGTATTACTACAGCTGTGAGTATAATAATCGATATTGACTCTTTTCTTTTTATTTTTCCATTTTCAATAAATTTAAAATTTTCATCTTCATTTCCTTTGCTCCAATATGAATGAAACAATGTTGCAAGTTCATAAAGATAATACGTTATTCTATGTGGTTCGTATTTAGAAGACGCTGTTTCTATAATTTTCGGCCATTCAAATACCTTCCTTAAAATCTTAATTTCATTTTCATTTAATGAAAATGTATCTGAATTTAGATCTACTTTATAATTTAAATCTTTTTTTAAAGTTCTGAATAATGAGTTGATTCGTGCAAATGAATATTGAACATAAAACACGGGATTATCTTTACTTTTTTCTAAAACTTTATCAAAATCAAAATCAAGTTCTACATCATTACTTCTATTCAACATCATAAATCTAATCGAGTCTTTGTTAACTTCATTTAATAAATCTTCAGCAGAGATAAAATCTCCTGCTCTTTTGGACATCTTGAACGGTTTACCATTTTTATATAACTTTACTAGTTGGCAAACTTTACAATTTAATTTAACTTTATTTTTTGAAACAGCGCTAACAGCAGCTGTTATTCTTTTAACATATCCGGTATGATCTGCTCCAAGAACATTAATTAAAAATTCGTAGTTTCTATTTACTTTATCCATATGATAACCCACATCATTTGCGAAATATGTCCATGATCCATCATTTTTTTGCATCGCTCTATCTGTGTCATCACCAAATAAAGTTGACTTAAAAATTAATCTTTTCGTTTTCTTCCAAGATTTATCAATTTCTCCTTTAGGAGGTTGTAAATATCCTTCTTCAACATAATTATTTCTTTTTAAATAATTTACTGCTTTATCTACTAATTTATTTTTTACTAGATCTGACTCTGAAAAGAAATTATCATGAATAATACCTAGTTTTCTTAAATCAGACTTTATTAAGTTCATCGAGTGTTTTAAAGATTCTTTTTTAAGTAGTACAAAAGATTCTTCAAAATTATTAAATTTTTCTTTTAAATTTGATTTAATTATTTTTTTACTTATTTCAACAATGTATTCACCAGGGTAAAGATCTTTTTTTAAAATAAATTTTTCATTATATTTAATTTCCCTAATTCTTAAAAAAACTGATTTTGCAAAATTTTCGATTTGGTTTCCATAGTCATTTATATAGTATTCTTTTGTGACCTTATTGCCGTTAAATTTTAGTAAATTGGCCAATACATCTCCATAAATAGCACCTCTACAATGTCCTACATGCATTGGGCCGGTTGGATTGGCTGAAACAAACTCTATATTATAATTATTATTAGAAATTTTTTTTCCGTAATGTTTTTTATTTTCTAAAATTTTATTTATATTCAAAATTAAAAATTTATTTTTTAATTTAAAATTTAAAAACCCTGGTCCTGCGATTTCAATTTTTTCAAAATCTTTTAATTCTATTGAGATTAGATCTTTAATCTTATCAGCTAAATCTTTAGGATTAATTTTATTAATCTTTCCTAATACAAGGCCTGCATTGCATGATAAGTCAAAATTAAAATTTGGTGGAGGGATTTCCACTGCGATCCCTTTAAAGTTATTTATAGTATTTAATTTAAGAAATTTTTGATTTTTAAGTATTAAGTTAGTAATCTTATTCAAGTATTCTTCAAATATATTCATTTTGATTTATTATATAGATTTATTGCAAATCTATCTGTCATTCCAGCAATAAAATCACAAATCGATCTATCAATATTTGATTTTTTGATATTATTTATTTTCATATATAATTTGGGGTTTTTTTTAATTTTTTTAAATAAACCTTTAATAATCTTTTTGCCGTAGTTTGTTTTTTCTAAAACACTTTTATGATAATACATTTTTTCTCTTAAAAATTTTTTAATACTTGCATCAAATAAATTCATCTTTTGCGAAAAATTAACAATAGGATACTTTGTTTTATATATGTCATTAATATTTTTAACCTTATTTTTTCTAATATTTTTTATCGTATTTTGAATAATATCTTTAACCATTTCATTTATTATATCCCTAATTATCTGTCTTAAAACTAAATCGTGAGAAAATTTTTTAAATTTCATATCGTGCTTTTTTAATATTGAACTAAGCACAGGTATTTTCTTGAGATCATTTAATCCAAAAAGTTTTGCTCTTAAGCCATCTTCTAAGTCATGACTGTTATAGGCAATATCATCTGAAATCGATGCTATTTGAGCTTCTAAGGAAGGATTGTTTTCAAACTTTATTTTTTTTTTAAAAAAATTTTTTCCTAAAATATTATTGATCTTACTTAAATTATAAACAGGTCCGTTATGTTTTATTAACCCATCTAACGTTTCTATGGTTAAATTCAGACCGTTAAAATTATAATATTTATTTTCTAAAAGAGTTACTATTCTAATTGTTTGAATATTGTGATCAAACCCCCCTCCTCCTTTCATGCAATCATTTAAAGCTTCTTCTCCAGCATGACCGAATGGAGTATGTCCTAAGTCGTGTGCTAAACTTAAAGTTTCACATAAATCCTCATTTAATTTAAAATATTTTGCAAGTGTTCTTGAAATTTGAGCAACCTCTAATGAATGAGTAATTCTAGTCCTATAATGATCATCTGAAGTATTAACAAAAACTTGGGTTTTATGTTTCAACCTCCTAAAAGCAGTTGAATGTACAATTCTGTCCCTATCTCTTTGGTAGGGGGACCTTAAATCACTTTTCTTTTCAACATTAAATCTTCCTTTTGATTTTATAGAGGTCGATAATTCAAAGAAGTTATTTTTTTGCATAATTGTATATTAAAATATATACTACAAAATAACTGTTTATGACAAAAAAAATAGAATTCACAGATCGAGCCAGGAAACAGATTGAAAAAATTATCAGTGAAGATCAATTAAAAAAGTTTTTTAGGATCTCAGTAAAAGGCGGAGGTTGTTCGGGATTTAAATATAATTTTAGTTTTGATGATAAAATTAACAATGAAGACGTATTATTTGGTAAGGCAGTAATTGATAATACTTCTCTTGGAATTATCTCTGGTTCCACTATTGACTTTAAAAAGGAAATGATAGGTGAATCATTTGTTATTAATAATCCTAAAGCATCTTCTTCTTGTGGTTGTGGATTATCATTTTCTGTCTAATGAAAATTATATCATGGAACGTAAATTCAGTGCGTGCTCGCGTTGAAAATATACTTAACTATATAGAAGATTCAAATCCTGATATTTTATTTTTACAAGAAATAAAAACACAAAATGAAAATTTTCCTTCGGAAATTTTTAATCAGAAGGGTTATAATTCATACGTATTTGGTCAAAAAAGTTACAATGGAGTAGCTTTTTTATCCAAATCTAAAATTGACAACATTAAAACTGATTTCATTAAAGATAAACTTGAACAATCAAGAATAATTACTGGTGAAATCGCTATAAAAAAAAAAAAGTAAAACTTATTAATATTTACGTCCCGAATGGTAATCCGGTTGATACAAAAAAATATTCGTATAAAAAAGATTGGCTCACTTCTTTTTTAAAAAAAGTAAAAAAAGAATTAATATCAAGTCCTAATTTAATCATATCAGGAGATTTCAATATTATACCTGAAGAGATTGACGTGTATGATTTTAAAAGGTATGAAAATGATGCTTTGTATAGATTAGAAATTAGGAAAAAATATAGAGAATTGATTAATTTAGGATTTAACGATGTCTACAGATATTTTAATAAATCAAAACAAGAATATACTTTTTGGGATTATTTTGCTGGTTCTTGGCAAAAGAACTATGGGATGAGAATAGATCATTTTCTTTTATCTAATAATTTATTAGAAAATGTAAAATCAATAAACATCAATAATAAACCTAGATCAAAGACTAAGCCTTCCGACCATACTCCGATAGAATTAGAGATTATCTAATCCTTCCATATATATCCTTATACCTAACTATATCAGTTTCTTTTAAGATTAACCCTAATTGAGCTTCTATTATCTTGACCGGTTTCGTATATGGATTTTCAATTCTATGAATTGCACCTTGTGGAATAAAGATATGATCGTCAATTTTTTTTGTAAATGATTTATTATTTAATGTAATTTTTGGGATACCTTGTGTAACTATCCAATGTTCTGCTCTATGAAAATGTTTTTGCAAACTTAATATTCCTTTTGGTTTTATATAGATTTCCTTAATCAGAAACTCTTTTCCTTTGAATAAATTTACATATTTTCCCCACGGTCTATAAAATATGTTTTTTTTATTAAAATACTTTTTCTTATTTTTATCGTACATCTTACAGATTTCTTTCCAGCTTCCTAAATCGGACCAAGGAATGTCCAGTTTAATTGCGTTTATTTCTTTTGTTTTTTCAAGAATTGCATAATCGAACGATATTGCTGGAGTTTTAGAAAAGGATTTTTTATTTAAATAGTAAATATTCTTCTTATATCGAGCTTTAGAAACAGCCTTAAGACAATTGAAATATAAATGTTTTTGATATTTTTTAAAATTATTTATAATTGAGTCTTTTCTCATAAAAAACATTCCAGAATTCCAATAACCACCTTTTTTAATAATTAATTTTGCTTTTTGAATTTTTGGTTTTTCAATAAAATTTAAAACTTTATAAGTATTGTTATTGTTTTTTTTAGAAGAAAAATATCCATACTCTGTTGAAGGGTTTTTCGGTTTTATTCCAAAAATAAAAATATTTTTTTCATTAAGTTTTTTTCGATTAATTTTAAGAGCCTTATTTAAAACTTTTGTCTTTTCAAGTAAATGATCTGCAGAAAAAAAAATTAAAGGTTGATGGTGTTCAATATCATTAATTAACGTTGCAGATAAAATGGCGGAAGCAGTATTTTTTTTTACTGGCTCTAACACAATTTTGTATTTTTTAATGCGATGTTTTTTGAGATGTTCTTTTATTAATTTAAGATATTTTAAATTAGTGCTTATAATTGGTTCGTCAAAAATGGAATATTTGATTCTTTCAAGAGTTTTATCTAATAAAGTCCAATCTCCAAAATTAATAAATTGTTTTACTTGATGTTTTTTAGAATTGGGCCATAATCTAGTACCAGCGCCTCCACATAAAATAACTGGACGAATTTTCATTAAATTTTTGAATATTCTTTTACTTCTTTTTTTTTACCAGGATGAGTTGGGGCACCAAGATAAGCCGGCCCAACAGTTTGAGCGTATTTCCATAAAGTTCCTGATCCAAAGCTAGATTTTTTAGATTTCCATTTTTTTCTTCTTGATGCTAATTGGGCTTTGTCTAATCTTACGTTGATAGTTCCCTTTTTAGCATCTATATCTATGACATCTCCATTACGTAGTAATGCTATTGGTCCGCCCACAGCTGCTTCTGGGCCTACATGACCTACACAAAAACCTCTTGTAGCTCCAGAAAATCTTCCATCTGTAATTAACGCTACTTTTTCTCCTTTACCTTGGCCGTAAATTGCTCCAGTTGTTGAAAGCATTTCTCTCATACCTGGACCTCCTTTAGGTCCTTCGTATCTAATAATAATTATATCTCCATCTTTATATTTTTTAGTTTGAACAGCTTTCATGGCATCCTCTTCATTATCAAAACACCTGGCTTTACCAGTAAACTGTAATTTTTTTAATCCTGCAATTTTAACAATGGCTCCTTCGGGTGCTAAATTTCCTTTAAGTCCTACGACACCTCCATCAGGAGACAAAGGATTATCATACTTTCTTAAAACTTTTTGATTAAGATTAAATTTAACATCTTTTAAATTTTCTTTCATAGTTTTTCCAGTTACTGTCATGCAGTTACCATGAATATAACCGCCTTCATATAAAGTTTTTAATAGCATAGGAACACCCCCTGCTTCCCACATATCTTTAGCTACATATTTGCCTCCAGGTTTTAAATCGGCTAAATAAGGTGTTTTTTTAAAAATTTTTGCAACATCCATTAAATCAAATTTAATTCCAATTTCATTAGCTAGAGCTGGTAAGTGTAGTGCCGCATTAGTGGAGCCACCCGTAGCAGCAACTATAGTTGCTCCATTTTCCAAAGATTTTTTAGTTACTATATCCCTAGGTTTAATATTTTTTTCTAATAAATTCATAACGGTTTTACCGCTTTCAAAAGCATACTTGTCTCTCTCTTCATATGGAGCTGGGGTTCCTGCAGAATAAGGTAAGGCTAGACCAATAGCTTCTGACACACAAGCCATTGTATTTGCAGTAAATTGTCCGCCGCAGGCTCCTGCACTAGGACATGCAACTAGTTCTAATTCTCTTAATTCTTTTGACGACATTGATCCTGAAGAATGCTTTCCGACAGCTTCAAAAACATCTACGACTGTAACATCTTTACCTTTATATCTTCCAGGTAAAATTGATCCTCCATAGATAAAAACACTTGGCACATTTAGACGAAGCATGGACATCATTAAACCAGGTAATGATTTATCACATCCAGCAATTCCAACTAATGCATCATAGCAATGACCTCTTACCGTTAACTCAGCTGAGTCAGCTATAATTTCTCTAGAAATTAAAGATGATTTCATTCCTTCATGGCCCATTGCAATACCATCTGTTACAGTTATCGTGCAAAATTCTCTTGGAGTGCCACCGTTATCTTTAACTCCTTTTTTTACAGATTGGGCTTGTCTCATTAATGCAGTGTTGCATGGGGCTGCTTCATTCCATGTTGAAACTACTCCAACAAACGGTTTTGAAACATCATTTTCTGTTTCTCCCATAGCGTAATAAAACGATCTATGAGGGGCTCTATCAGGTCCAAGTGAAGTGTGACGGCTTGGTAATTTCTTTTTATTAAATTTAGGCATTTTTAATCAATACTTGATACAATACTTCTTAATTTATTATCTTCAATGGTTAAATCTTTGAGTAAGTCTTTATCATTTTGAACTATTTCTTTAGGAGCATTCTTTAAATAAGCCTTATTTTGTAATTTATCATTAAGTTTTTTTCGTTGTGTTTCTATTTTTTCTAATTTTTTTTGAATTTTATTTTTTTGTGATAAAATGTCTACGTCCTTATCAAATTTAAGTGTTAACTTTTCTTTTAAAACTAATATTTCAACAATATTACTTTTTGAGTCTGGTTTTTTAAGTACATTATTCACCCTAGCAACTTGTTTAATAAGATCGATGTTTTCTTTAACTAGTTTTTCTAATTTTTTTGATTTTTCTAAGAATATTAAATCGCAATATAACTTAGGTGGAATATTTAGCTCTGCCTTTGTTGAGCGAATATTAGAGATCAGCTCTATCAAATTATGAATACCTTTTTGATTTTTATTATAGTTTTTTTGAACTTTATAATCTGGCCAATAAGATGTGATTAAATCNGTATTAAAAAAATCATNATATTTATTAATTTTCCACANAGTTTCTGTAAAAAAAGGGATGAATGGATGNAGCATTTTTAGCAAATTAACCATCATAAATGATGAAAAGTTTCTAGCCTCTTCGATTTTCTTCTTATTTTTTGAGATAAATATAGGTTTTAAAAACTCTAGATACCAATCACAGTAAGAGTGCCAAACAAATTTGTAGGCATACCTAGCAGCTTCATCAAATCTGAAGTTTTCAATATAATTAGTTACCAAATTTTGAGTTTTTATAAATTCATTAAAAACCCACTGATTAATAGGTGATTTAATATTTNTAAAATTTATCTGTTTTTTCAAAGTACATTTATTTANNTTGAGAAAATTATTAGCGCTCCATATTTTTGTTATNAAATTTCTATTTCCAATAACTCTATCTTTAGATAGTTTAACGTCTCNACCNGGGGANGCCATTGAGATTAAAGTAAATCTNAAGCTATCTGCNCCATAATCCTNAATTAGGTCTAANGGATCNATAACATTCCCTTTAGATTTTGACATTTTTTGTCCCTTCGCATCTCTTACAAGAGCATGTACATAAACCTTNTTAAAAGGTGTAAGTTTTTGAAAATGAGTACCCATCATTAACATCCGAGCTACCCAAAAAAATATAATATCAAAACCAGTTACTAAAACAGATGTAGGGTAAAATNTTTTTAACTCTTTAGTTTTGTTAGGCCAACCTAATGTTGCNAATGGCCATAATGCTGAAGAAAACCATGTATCCAGAACATCAGTTTCTTGTCTTAATTTAATNTTTTTATTTTTATTTNTTTTCTTTGCTAAAGATAGAGCTTCTTTTTCATTNTCAGCTACATAAATAATATTTTTTTCATCGTACCAAGCAGGTATCCTATGACCCCACCATATTTGTCTNGAAATACACCAAGGTTCTATTTCTTTCATCCATTGAAAAAANNTTTTTGTCCAATTTTCTGGATAAAAAGTAGTTTTTCTTTTTTTAACTGTTTCTATTGGTNTTTTTGAAAGAGANTTTGCGTCTACAAACCATTGTTCTGTTAATAANGGTTCAATAATTGTATTAGATCTATCTCCGTATGGAACTTTNTTTTTTATAGANTCTACTTTAACTAATCGGCCGCTANTTTTAAGTTTATCTATTATTAANTTTCTTGCTTCAAACCTATCNAGACCAANAAAATCCTTAATTCCATTTTTATTTATTNTACCATCTTTTTCTAATACATTAATAATTTCAAGTTTATTTCTTTTGCCAACTTCATAGTCATTAAAGTCATGAGCGGGAGTAATTTTTACTGCCCCTGAACCTTGTTCTGGATCTGCATAATGATCAGTAATAATTTTAATCTCTCTGTTGACTAAAGGTATTTTTACTCTTTTACCAACTAAATTCTTATATCTTTGATCCTTAGGGTTAACAGCAATTGCTGTATCTCCCATCATNGTTTCNGGTCTCGTTGTNGCTATAGTTATTTTTTCTGAAGAGTTTTCTATCNGATAATCTATGTAATAAAGTTGTGATTGAACATCTTTTTGAATTACTTCTAAGTCNGAAATAGCAGTTTGAAGATCTGTGTCCCAATTTACTAACTTTTTATCTTTATAAATTAATTTTTTATTATACAAATCAACAAATACTTTAATCACTGCTTTGGATAAATCTTTATCCATAGTAAATCTTGTTCTAGACCAATCACAAGAACANCCNAANTTTTTTAGTTGATCTANAATTATTCCNCCNGANTNCTCTTTCCANTNCCAAACTTTNTTAATNAATTNTTNTCTTCCNANATCATTNTTNTTAATACCNTCNTTTTNTANNTTNTTTTCTACNANTGCTTGAGTNGCNATTCCNGCATGGTCAGTTCCNGGNTGCCACAAAGTNTCNTTTCCTTTCATTCNATTAAATCGAACNAGTACNTCNTGNAGACTATTNTTNAANGCATGNCCCATATGNAGCCTTCCNGTNANATTTGGAGGTGGNATNACAATTGAAAATGTATTTTTNANNCTTACNTTTNNGAGGTTTAAAACANCCTTTTTTNATCCAAAAATNNGAGATTTTTTTNTCTTCTTTTAAATGATTGTATTTTTTAAATTCCATTTTATGANTATTNNTTAATATANTTTATATCAAAAGANCAAAAACCTNAAANNGATAGATTTNNCTTTATTGAACCNNTTAAATGATTTAAATAGTTTTTAAGGTNAGNTNNGGCCACGTGGCGGAATGGTTACGCAGAGGATTGCAAATCCTTTTATNCCAGTTCGATTCTGGNCGTGGCCTCCAAAAAAATTAGTTGTTTTATTTTTTTAAAAAAAGTATGTTCATTTTCATTCCTCGGTAGCTCAGTTGG
>NHHC02000039.1 GCA_002169935.2 Candidatus Pelagibacter sp. TMED153
TTCAACAAACCGTTTATATCAGGTTGTTTTAATTTCATTTTTCTTTAACATTAATTTTCTATATAAACATTTCTATGTTTGTTCATAAAGATATAATTATCGTATTCATATTTATATTACTAGTATGTCTACTTTTTATCTTTCTTTTCTTAAAAGATCTTAGAAGTGTAATTAAAAATTTACAGAATTTCTCCGGTAAACCAATTAAAAGCTCTCGGTTATTTTTTTTTAAATTATACGAGCCTGTAATTTTTAACTTAAATAGTATTTTAAAAAAATATCAGGACAACTACAGGATCGAGCAATTAAGGGTTTTTTTCTTTAATTATTTTTTTCAAAATTTTCCCGATCCACTCTTAATTATAGATCAGCGTCTTTATGTTATAGAGTTTAATTCAGCAAGTGGACAACTTCTTGGAGAAAATATTAAAAACAAAAATATTTTTTCTGTTCTCAGAATACCTGAACTTAGTGATCTTATTGATGAATCACAAAAAAAGAAAAAACCAATTGAAAAAGAAGTAGACTTGATTTATCCATCCGAAAGAATTTATAAAATTTGGATTTCTGGGAGCAGAGATGTTGGTAAAAATAAATTAAGTTTTATTAGACTCTTTGATACAACTGCAGAACATAATTTACAAAACTTGCAAAAAGATTTTATAGCTAACGCCAGTCATGAACTTAAAACTCCTATTTCAGTAATAATTGGTTATTGTGAAACACTTCTTAAAGAAAAAGATACTAAAAAAGATATAAAAGAAAGTTTTTTAAAAACCATGAGCAGCGAAGCTGAACGAATGTCAAAACTTGTGAGTGAATTACTATCTTTGTCGCGAATCGAGAGGACTGAATTTAGTCCTCCAGAAGAAAAAGTAAGCTTAAATAAAATAATAAATGGTGTAAAAACGATCTGTTTAGAAAGAAAATTATTTAAACGAATTGATTGTAAGTTTTTAATTCCAAAAAAAGAAATTTTTATTACCGGCGATGAATCAGAGCTTAATCAGGTTTTTTTTAATATTATTGAAAACGCCATTACACATAGTCAATCAAAGAAACCGATACAGGTAAGTATCAAGATTATTAAAGATGTTGTAAATCTAACCGTTGAGGACTTTGGCATTGGTGTTGCAACTCAAAATATTCCTCTTTTAACAAAAAGATTTTTTAGAGTCGATCCCTCTCGTTCAAGGAAATTAGGTAATACAGGTCTTGGATTATCAATAGTTAAGCATATTTTAAATCGTCATAATGCTAATTTTCACATTGAATCAGAAATTGGAAAAGGATCTAAATTTTTAGTTACATTTAAAACTAATAACCCTAACTTGTTGCAATAATACAACACAAATCGTTTAATTTTTTTTCAAATATAATTTGTCATAAAATTGTTACATAAAGATTTTATGTTTCTTACTTAATATTATTAATCTTATTAAATGAGGAAAGAAATGAATAAATATTATGCTGGATTAGCCGTAATGGCTACGGGAGCTTTCATTGGTACAGCAAGTGCTCAAGACTACGGTGCACAGATCGATGCTTTGCAAAATGAAGTTCTTAAAATGAAACAAAAAATGTCTAAAGGTGATGGTAAGGGCAAAGCCTACTTTGAAAAAGGTAAGGGTTTGCGTGTCAAAAGTATCGACGGAAAATATAAGTTTCAAATAAAAGGCAGAATTATGTATGATGTTGGTGGTATTCTTGACTATGATGGAACTCTCGCTGATGGATCAACCGGAACAATTACTGAAGCTGGTCTAGGTTCAGAATTTAGAAGACTTAGATTCACATTAAAAGGTGATATTGGAAATGGATGGGGTTTTGCTTTCCAACCTGATTTTGCAGATGGAGGTGATGACTCCGCAGATAGAACTGTTATATTCAAAGATGCTCTTATCTACAAAGGCATTAAAGGATTTGGTAAGCTTACATTTGGTAACCAAAAAGCAGCAGCAGGATTGTATGAAAATACAAGTTCTAACAATTTGATATTCATGGAAAGACCAATGCATAATGAAACTATGAATTTTGGTCACAGAGCTGGTATTGGTTACGATACATCTGGAGCATTTGGTAAAAGGTTTCACTTAAAGGCGACTCTTTTCCACGGTATGGAAAGCGCTATAGAGCAAAATATATCCGATGGTAGCGGGGGTCCAACAAATACTGAAAGGAACAACGAATCTTTTGGAGGTAGTGTTGCAACACAATATCAACTATTAAAAAGTAAAAATGAACATATATTTGGTAAAGGAACATCTCTTCTTATAGGTGCTCATTTTGGTGCATTAGACCTTAGTAATACAGATACTGATACGGCTGGGGATCGTAATGGCTTTGGTCGTTATGACACAAATAGTGCTAGAGCAAACGGACTGCATACTTTAGTTGACAAACCAATAGATTTAGGTGATGAACTCAATCTTAAATATCATCACTTCTTTGGTCCACAATATAGTCTGATTATGGGACAACTATTTTCTCAGGCTGAATACCAAGTTGGTAAATATGAATATTCAGCACCAAATACAGTGAATGCTGTAGCTGAAGAAGATTTTGATTTTCATGGAGGTTCTATAAGTATAGCATATGCTTTCTCTGGAAATTTCAAGCACAGTGGTAAAAAAGGAGCACTGGGTGGGTTAAAATGCAAAAGACATTGCTTTATGCCGAAATATCAATACGAATGGGTAGATCAAACAGATCATGACGGCAATGCAGCCGGAACTGGAGATAGAAACGGTGGTTCAGGTGAAGCTCATACATTCGGTTTCAATCACTATTTCAACTCTAATGTAAGATTAATGATGGAATATACCTATGGTGATTATGGTTCAGATAATTCAAATGGTATGAGATCATCTGAGATGTCATCAATTCAAACTAGATTACATCTTAAATACTAGTCAATACTTCCTTACCCCAATTAAAAGGCCCTTCGGGGCCTTTTTTTTTATATGTAATAGTTTGTAATAATTTTGACACAAAATGTTGTTATTTTTAAAATATGGATGGGCAATCCTACAAAAGATTAAAAGGATACCGGACTGTTTGGATTTCCGACCTTCACCTTGGAACTTCTGGTTGCAAAGCAGAGCTGTTATTAGAATTTCTTAAACAAGTTAAAACTGACACCATCTATTTGGTCGGTGACATCGTTGATGGTTGGAGATTAAAAAAAAAATGGTATTGGCCACAATCACACAACGACGTTGTTCAAAAACTTCTTAGAAAAGCTAGAAAAGGTGTCAAAGTTATTTTTATACCTGGAAATCATGATGAGGCTGCCCGCAAATATATTGGTGTAAACTTTGGTGACATAAAAATCATGAAATACGCTATTCATAAAACAATTAAAGGAAAAAAACTTTGGATTATTCATGGTGACCAATTTGATGGCATAATAAAGCATGCCAAATGGCTTGCTTATTTAGGTGATAAGGGTTATGTAACCTTAATAAAAATTAATACACTATTTAACAAGTTCAGAAGATTCTTTAATTTACCCTATTGGTCCCTATCCCAATTTTTAAAACATAAAGTAAAAAAAGCTGTATCATTTGTTACAGCTTACGAGCATATTATGGCTAAAGAGGCAAAAAGAAGAGGCTTTGATGGGGTTGTATGTGGTCATATACACAAAGCAGAGTTAAAAATAATTGATGGTATAATCTATGCTAATGATGGTGATTGGGTTGAATCCCTTACTGCTTTGGTTGAGAATTATGATGGAACACTCGAGATAATTGATTGGTCTGAGAAAGTTAAGCAACAACACAACAAATTAATTTTAACACACTCGAAAATTTAAAAGAACAATGAAAATATCCATAATTTCAGATGCGTGGATGCCCCAAGTCAACGGCGTTGTTCACACCTTAAGTCATACTAAAAGAATACTAGAAAAAAGAGGTCATCATGTTCAAATGATTACTCCAAACGTTTTCAATACTTTTCCCTGTCCTACTTATCCGGAGATTCGTCTTGCTTTATTTCCATACAATAAAGTAAAAAAAATGATCAATGACTTTTTACCGGATGCTATTCATATTGTAACGGAGGGTCCCCTTGGCCTTGCTGCTAGGAATTTTGTTGTAAAAAATGGTTTTACTTATACGACATCTTTTCATACACGATTTGCAGAATATATTTATGAAAGGTCAAGATTACCACTTTCTTTAAGTTACAGCTACTTGAGATGGTTTCACAATAAAGCTTACAAAATTTTAACACCAACTAAATCTATTATGGAGGAATTAAGTGATTGGGGTATTAAAAACACAACAGAATGGCCTCGAGGAGTTGATACAAGCTTGTTTAAGCCACCAAAAAAAAAAATTAAAAATCCCAGGCCTGTTTTGATAAATGTTGGACGCGTTGCTGTTGAAAAAAATCTTGAAGAATTCCTTAGTCTCAATATCAATTGTGACAAATGGGTAGTTGGTGATGGTCCGGATAAACGTAAATTGGAAAAAAAATATCCTAATGTTAGGTTTTTTGGACAAAAGTCGCCCAAAGAACTTCCTAATCTTTATGGAAAAGCCGATCTTTTTGTTTTTCCTAGTAAAACTGATACCTTTGGCCTTGTTATTCTTGAAGCTATGGCATGTGGGCTTCCTGTAGCAGCTTTTCCCGTTTCAGGTCCTCTAAATGTAATTGGTAACAGTGGTGCTGGAGTTTTGGATAAAAATTTACAAAAAGCTTGCGAGAAGGCAATTCAAATTAAACCCTCAGTGCCAATTAACCATGCAAAGAAATTTAAGTGGGAACGAGTGGCTAGTATATTTGAATCAAATTTACAAATCGCATCTAAAAGAAATCCGAAAACTTATATTTTAAATGATAACCCTCACAAAAAGAACACTGGATTTAAAAGACTTTTTTTTGCATTAATAAATAGTCTTTCTGGTTTTGTTTTTGCTTTTAAAGAGGAAAGTGCTTTCAGGCAAGAGCTCCTATTGAGTGTACTTCTTTTTCCCTCCATATTTTTTTTTCCTACATCTCCAATTGAAAAAATATTAATGATTGGTAGCTTGTTAATTTTATTAATAGTTGAACTTCTTAACTCTAGTGTTGAAGCAGCTATTGATAGAATCTCTTTTTCTCAACATGATTTATCTAAGCGTGCCAAGGATCTTGGAAGTGCTGCCGTTTTTCTTTCTTTGCTTTTGGTTTTAATAACCTTCACAGTCATAATCACAAAGTATCTAATCTAAGTAAGTGCTTATACACTTATTTAAATCGCTACTAGTTATTATATAAAAAGAGAAAAATGTGTGTATGCACTTAAATAACAATTTGTACTTACATATTATAAGTGCATATACACTATTATTTATCTAGTTCTTTTTGATAGTATTTGTGAATAATCGAGTCCTGGTTTTCTAACAACCAATCTATAGAAGGTTCATTGGTCATAGCTTTTTTAATAGCATTAGTTGTTGCCTTCCTATGAATATCAAAAAGTATTTTATGATCTAGACTCTCATCCTTAGCTACTAAAGGGTTTAACCAGACAGAAACTATTATTCCCAAATCATTTGCCCTATCTTTGGGTATATATCCTTCTTTAACTGAATCTAAAACACCATTAGCAATCGCGCCCTGTACTGTTCCCATTAAAATATTGGTGTATTTATCATCCTTAACTGTAACTTTACTAACCATAAGGGTTGCTGGCTTTACCATAACATCAGTATTCATTATTGCCAGGACCTTAGTATGGCCTTTGATCTGGTTTCCAATAAGAGTAGCAAAAGCAGTCCCAAAGGGACCGTCTAATTCACCAATAACTACTTCTGGCTCAGCTGCGGTTCCTGGAGGCCCTCCTGCAACTAAAGACTCCCCAATTTTCATTACAAAACTCTTACTCATTTATTTTACTCCTTTTTACTAAATCATTTTTTTTAATTTTTTCTTAAGATCAATGGCTTCACAAGCTAATTTGATATATTTTGGAATTTTCACATCTTTCTCCCCCTTTTTTCCTTTTTCATAATACTGAATCATCCTTCTTTTTAAACCAAGGGTAATAGCAGCCTCTGATTGAGACAAATTGTGCTTTTTTCTCCATTTTTTGAATTGCTCTTTATTCATGAATTCGACCAGTTTTTAAGTATAGATAAATAATAAAAACAAACAAATATTAAAAAAAATATTGACAAATACGCAATTGGTGCATATTTTATAATTATAGTGCGCAAAAATTGCGTGTGGATAAAACTTTGAAAGGATTTATATGCTTGGACATTTAGTATATTGGCAATTTGTTTTAAACAAAACCAAAACTCAGGGCCAAAAAAAAGTTAATAAATGAATTGGGTGTTAGTTTTCATAACCTTTATTGGACCACTCTATGACTCTGAGGGTTTTATTAAAGATATTGAAGCAGATATTTCTCTTATACACAATTCGGAAATAGTCTGTACGTACACTTCGACAATTATTAATGGAAAGTTAAAAGCTTCCCGTAATTTTGAAAATAGTGGAGTAACTCTAGAAAAAGAGATTACCATTTGCTTAACTGATAGTCAGCTTGATTACTTCAAGAAAACATCCAATGATGAGTTATTTAGTCAAATTGAAATTAATAATATAATCAAGAATTTCTAAGTAACAATAAATTGACATAATGCAATAAGTGCGTATAATAATTATTAATAATTTAACTATTAAAAGAGAGGAAATTAATGAAATTATTAACAAAACCAAAACAGCTTCAACGCTGGGAAAAAAAAAATAAAATATCAAATAAAAGATTTGCTAGATTAACTGGTCTGGATCCAAAAAAGTTAAGAAGATCCAAGAAATTGCCTAAATTTGTGGGTCTAAGTTGCTTAGCAATTGAAAGCGCCAAAAAGAAATCAGATGCAAAAAAAGCCATTAAAGGTTTAAAAAAAAAGAATGCAAACTTAAAAGCTAAAGTTATAAAGTTAAACAAACCTCTAAAAAAACTTGATATATTAAAAAAGTCAAAAAAAAAATTAGAGAGTAAACTAAAAAAACCAAAAAAAACAATTAGTAAGCTCAAAAATACAAATAAAAAATTAGCGAGCAAACTAAAAAAACCAAAAAAAACAATTAGTAAGCTCAAGAACATAAATAAAAAATTAGTGAGCAAACTAAAAAAACCAAAAAAGACGATAAACAAACTAAAAAATAACAATAAAAAGTTGAATAAAAAAATCAGTTCGATGAAACCCAAGAAACCATCGAAATCGATCAAATTAAAAGCTAGAAAGCCAAATGGTTCTCTTGATAAAGTTTCTGCTCAAAATATAAATATAAAAACTGATATCACATCTCCTACTAGTGCAACTAAAAAAGAGGTACCTAGTCAACAATAGTGTTTAAATCCGTTATGTCCTTAAAGTATAATTAGGGCATAATGGACTTAACTATTAATTCGATAGGAAGTTTGTAAAACACTGTCAAAACAGTCATAAAACTGTAACAATCGTAAAGTAACGATATCAAATGGTTACATACGGAATCAACGGAATTGGAAGGATTGGAAAGTTTGCACTTAAAGCACTTATTAAGAGAGAGGCTAAAGTTTCCTGGATAAATGATTCTTCGGGAACTGTTGATTTACATCGTCATCTTCTTGAATATGACTCAGTTCATGGAAAATGGGATGCTGATTTTAGTAATGATGAAAAATCTATCACTATAAATGATAAAAAAATAATCTTTCAAACAAACTCTACTATTGAAAATATTGAGTTGGGAGATGTTGATATTGTTATTGATTGTACTGGTTATTATAAATCAAGATCTAAACTTTTGAATTACTTTAACA
>NHHC02000025.1 GCA_002169935.2 Candidatus Pelagibacter sp. TMED153
TGATAAATAATTAAATTTATCTATTAACAAAGTATGCACCTATAACGATTAACGTTAAACCGGCCAACAAATTAAGCGATAAGGATTCTCCTAGAAACATATAGGACCATATAAAACCAAAACATGGTATAAGATAATTACTTTGACTTGCAAAAACAGGCGACCTTAATTTTATTAAATAAAAAAAAGTAGTAATAGCAAGTCCTGTACAAAGTATACCTAAAATTGTAGCAGAAACGAAACTGCTTGTACTTAAAGTAACAATAAATAAATTAAAATTAAACTCACTGAAATATAATATAAATAATGTTGTTGGGATTGATAATAATGTAGCTAATGAAATGGAGCAACAAGCTAATTCAAATGAGGATTTATTTTCTAAGACCTTTACCCAATTCGCAGAAAATGCATACATGATAGATGCTATTATTATCAATGAGTAAAAAAAGTTGTTATAACTACCTGATTCCGGATTTAGAAATATTAGCAACCCTAAGAACCCTATCATTAATCCTAGAATTTTTTGAATTTGGAATTCTTTCTCGAAGAAACATAAAGAAATGATAAAAGTAAATAGTGGCATAGTGCCAATTAGAGTTGATGCAGCTACACTATCAATATATAACTGACTCCAACTAATTAGATTAAATGGTACCACATTTCCAAAAAAACCAATAATGAAGAGATCTCTTTTATTTTTAACGATGAGTTCTTTGATTTTTTTAAAGCTACAGAAAAACAATAAAAAAATAGATGCAATTATCAACCTATAACTTGTGAGTAAAGTTGGTGGAATAGTTTCAACACTTAATTTAATAAAAATAAAAGAGCTTCCCCAGACAGCTGATAAAAACAAAAGAGCAAGGTAACTAAAATAACGGTCTGACTTTTTAATATTCAGGGCTAGTACCCCTTATTGTACTTTAGGTTACCTAAGGCCCTATTTATTTTTTCTTTAATTTTTTTTTTATCACTAAGATTTAAAAATGAACCCAACAAAACAACTTTTTCTTTAGATACTAAAACTAACTTTTGCTCATTAGGAGACTTGTTTAAGATCTCTACTTTTGTCCAATAAGGTTCAAGATTCCATGTTTGGGATTTACCAGATGGAAAGAATCTCGTAACAATTAACTTTGAATTAAGAATCTTGAGGTTTTCAAATATTTCACCATTTTTATAATTTATTTTAAAAGCATAATATAATAACAAAACATCTAAACCCAGGAAGCCAAACACAGGCCATGCTCCTATAGCCCAAAAAAAAACTCCAATGGAAAAGAAAATTGTACAAACAACTATCATTAGATTTCTGAACCCTTTTTTTGAAAGGCTCCTATAGGGAAGGATAGTTAGATCTAAAAATATATTAGCCATAATATTATATAAAATTTTTTTTTTTTATTTTAAAGTTATAATTTCAAAATGGATAAAAATTAAAGTATAAAAGAAATTTTTAAAAAAGGAAAAAATTTATGAATAACAAAATCTTGGGTATGGGAAATGCTGTTCTCGATATTTTAACAGAAACTACAGAAGAGTATCTTAAAAATAATAAGCTTGATAAGGGGTCAATGGTTTTAGTGGAACAAGAAGAATCAGATAAAATTATTTCAGATATTATACCAAAAAAAAAGGACTCAGGTGGATCTGTAGCAAACACAACAGTTGGTATTTCCATATTAGGAGGAGACTCACTCTTTTGTGGCAAAGTCAAAAATGATGAGCTTGGTATTGACTTTGAAAAAAACATGCAAAACGCAGGTACTAGATTTCTTTGTCAAAAATCTGAGAATGGATTACCGACAGCAAGATGTCTTGTTTTAGTAACACCAGACGGGGAAAGGACAATGCAAACATTTTTAGGGGCTAGTACAACTCTTGAGGAAAATGATATTAAGGAAGAATTTTTTCAAGATGTAAATTTTCTTTTAATAGAGGGTTATCTTTGGAGTTCTGTTAGTGCAAGAAATGCAATCCAAAAAGCCATTGAAATTTCAAAGAAAAAGGACATTAAGATTTTTTTTTCATTATCAGATCCGGGTTTAGCAAAAATGTATAGAAATGATTTTTTAAAATTCATAGATAATTCGGTTGATGTTCTGATTGGAAATGAAAAAGAATATTATGAAGTTTTTCAAAATGAAAAACATAACACACTTTTAAAGGATGTCTCAAACCTAGTGGATGTTGGCTTAATGACTCAAGGTGACAAGGGTGTAATGCTATTCAAAAATGAAGAAATTATGAATATTGGTGCACCGAAAATTAATAATGTTATAGATACTACTGGAGCGGGTGATATGTTTGCTGCAGGGCTCTTATTTAAATTACAAAGAAATGAGTCTTTCGAAAAATCAGCGGAATTTGGATGTAAGACGGCAGCAAAAATTATTACTCAGTTTGGTGCAAGGCCAACTAATCAATTTAAGAGTCTAATTTAAGTAAAATAGTTTACTATTCCGAAGGCGAAGATTGGTATTTGAAAACCAAAGTTAGTTATTATAGCTTTGTCTTTTAGAAAAAAACCATATGTGGTCCATAAAATCACACCAAATCCATGAAAAAAGATATTTATTGGAAAGGTGTTTAAATTTGTCAAAAGAATACCAATAAGAACGAAAATAGTTCCGATCCATTTTATAATGTTCAATTAAATCTCCTGTAAGTTAGGAATAATTTCTGGCCTTTAAATTTAAGGTGTCTAGCTAAATCTTTCTATAGCAGAAATTATATCACTTGTGTTTATTTTATTAATACTATCACTGTTATATAATTCTTGTGATGAAAGAACAATGTTTTTTGGGTTTCCAATTGGTGCAAATTTTTTATAGTTAGTTGGGCCAAATAAACTTATTAATGGAATACCAGATGTAGCAATAAGGTGTCCACCACCTGTATCATTTGAGATTCCAAATTTGCAAGTTTTAGAAATTCTAATTGTCTCCATGGGGTCTGTAATTTTGAAGGACTTTATTTTTAATTTATTATAAATTTTTAAAGTTTTAGATAATTTTACTTCGTTTGGACCTAAAATAAAAATTGGCTGAAAGCCTTTTTCTAATAAGTAATTACCAATAATTATGTAATTTTTTATATCCCATCTCTTCCAGTCTACTGAAGCCCCAGGGCAAATAACAACTTTTTTTGATTTATTTTTTTTTAAATCATTTGTCATTTCATATTTTGAATTAGAAAATATATTCGCTAAAGATAAAAGTTGTTTGCTCAAGTTAATCTCTGATTTTTCCTCAGGAGTAATATCAGAAAATAAATACTTACAGGATGAGGAAATAAAGACTTTTGTTTTTATTCTTTTAAGAGCAAGTGTAGTTATAAGTCTCTTTTGGGTGTCGATTATAATATCATATTCCCCAAAGTCCTTATTTACAAATATATCTTTTAGACTTGATCCAAAATTTTGGTTATCTTTGACTTTAAATATCAAGTCTTTGGCCAAAGGTTTTAACTGTTTATTAAAAGNTGATTCTCCTTTACCTGCAAACCATGTAATTCTGGATTGTGGGAAAATCTTTTTTAAATGTTTTAAGAAAGGGAGTTTTAATAGTCCGTCTCCAAGAAGATCTAGACCAACATATACTAATATTTTTTTATNATCTTTATTATTTGAAATTTTTTTTATGTTCTCATCGTTCTTCCAGGTATTCAGAACTATTAGTCTTAAAACATCTAAAGAGATATAACAGAACACTTTGTTTAAAATATATCTGAGAAAAGATTTACTAATAATGGAAGTTTTCTTATTTTTCCTTTCCCATGACCAGCATCTAGATAGAATTTTATTTTTACATTTCTCTACAAGCTTTTCATTTATTAGAGGATGTTCCTCTAAAAAATTAATTGTAGCTAGGGATAAATCATAAAGAAGTTGGGCATCATTACTTATTATACGATTTTCAATAAATGAAGGGCCTACACAGATCAACTTTTTTGTTTGTCCAACTTTAAATGCTTTGTTTTTTTCATTTTTAGTATGAAAACCAGCTATTCTTATAGGAATTGAAAAATCCTGAACAAAAACATTCTCGTCACAACATCCAACAGTTTTAAAGGAGGATGTTTTTATCATCATATTACTGGAGCCACCCCAGCCTCCTAGCAAGAATTTTTTAAAAGCATTATCTAGTATGTAAGCCTGACGTTTATCGGCTTTAAATTTGAATTTGTTAATATTTTTTTTCCAATCCCAGTGGCCGTATAATAAGTCTAAATCTAGCCTTTCCATTTCCGATTTCATGTAACTTAACGCGTCAGGTCTTATTATGTCATCACCATCAACAAATTTTATAAAGGAATATTTTACAAATTTAAAGGCAGAGTTTACTGCTTTGCTCGGACCAGTATTTTTTTGTTTTACATATTTAATGTCTTTANTTTGCGATCTAATAAATTCCTTAATTGCTAATTCTGACTTATCTGTTGACCCATCATTGATAACAATAAGTTGAGAGTTTTTTTCCATTTGTTGGGTTATTGCCTCTAAGGTTTTAGAAATAAACTGTTCTTTATTATAGACAGTAACAATGATTGAGATGCCATCTCTAAATTTCATTTTCTCATAATAAGTTACAATGTTTTTTTAACAAGATTAGAACAAAGATTTTATTCGTAGTCTATGGAGTATCCTGCTGCGCGAACTGTACGTATAAAGTTTTTTGTACCTTTTGTATTAATGGCTTTTCTAAGTCGTCTTATGTGAGTATCAACTGTTCTCGATTCAACATAAATACCATGACCCCAGACAGAATCCAAAAGTTGTTCTCGTGAATATACTCTTCCTGGATTTTCCATTAAATGTTTTAAAAGTTTATATTCTGTTGGGCCTAGGTGAATCTTTTTTTCACCTCTGTAAACTTTATGTTCGTTAAGATTTATTGATATGTCTTGAAACTCAATTATTTCAGTTGAATTGGAAGATGATCTTCTTAATAGAGAGTTAATTCTTGCAACTAATTCAGCTGGGCTAAATGGCTTTGTTATGTAATCGTCAGCTCCCGTATCCAGGCCACGTATCTTATCTTCTTCTTCACCTTTTGCCGAAAGAATAATAATTGGAATAGATGAAGTTTCTTTTTTTCTTCTCAATATTCTGCAAACTTCTAACCCTGAAGGAGCAGGAATCATCCAATCAATTATAGCTAATGATGGTATTTCTTCTTTTACAAGTAACAAGGCTTCTTCGCCATTAGTTGCTTCTTTAACTGAAAACCCGTTTTTTTGAAGATTATAAGAAATCATAGGAAGTAAAGCTGTGTCATCTTCAACTACTAAAATTCTTTTTTTCTCACTCATCTTTTTACTAACTTACCCTTTAAGTTGTAAATTACTTCTTTCGAAATAACTTTTGATAAGTCTCCAATTCTCTCTAGCTCTTTGGCAATAAATAACATTTGGGTACAAAAACCTATAATCTTTGGCTCTTCCATCATTAAGTGCAAATGTTCTCTAAAACAAGTTTCATAGACAGAATTAATTGTAATATCTTCTGTGGGGACAATCTGAGCAATTTTTTGTGACTCTTGATCGTATGAACTTAAGGCGTTTGAAAAATTTTTTATAACCAATTTACCCAATTGAAATATTGAATCTGTTAAATAGCT
Source organism: Candidatus Pelagibacter sp. TMED153 (assembly GCA_002169935.2). The sequence goes on from NHHC02000025.1 coordinate 5,622, forward strand.
TTCAGGAGCTTTTTTTACATGAAGAATCCTACCTGCAATATTTGAGGCATGATCTCCTATTCTTTCTAAAATACTAGAGATTTTAAGTGCAATTATTATTTTTCTAAGATCATCTGCAAGAGGCTGCCTTTTACTAAGGGTTATTGTTGCAAGCTCTCTTATTTTTGTTTCCTGAGCATCAATTTCATCATCATTCGTAATGATTTCATTGGCTTTTGCTATATTAATTATTCTAGTGATATTTATTGCATGGAATAACTGTTTTTCACAATTCAAACCCATTTCAACCAAGTTTGATTTGAGTAAACTTAAATCTTCGTCATAAGTTGAAACAATGTGTTCTTTCATCTTAACCTATTTTTCCTGTTATGTAGTCCTGGGTCTTTTTTTCTTTAGGCATTGAGAAAACGTCTTCGGTTTTTCCAACTTCTATAAGACTACCCATGTGAAAAAAAGCAGTTTGGTTGGACACTCTGGCTGCTTGTTGCATTGAGTGGGTCACTATTACAATTGTATAATTTTTTGATAATTCGTCAATTAGCTCTTCGATTTTAGCTGTTGCTATCGGATCAAGAGCAGAGCAAGGTTCATCCATGAGGATTACCTCAGGGCTAACAGCAATAGCTCTTGCAATGCATAATCGTTGCTGTTGTCCACCGGACAAAGATGTTCCAGGTTCATCTATTCTATCTTTTACCTCATCATAAAGACCTGCTTTCTTTAAGCTTACTTCGACTAATTTACTAAGTTCATCCCCACTGTTTGTTAACCCATGTATTTTTGGCCCGTAGGCTACATTTTCAAAAATTGATTTCGGGAAAGGGTTGGGTTTCTGAAAAACCATACCAATTCTTGCTCTCAGTAAAACTGGATCAAGGTTTTTTTCATATATATTTTGTTCGTCTACAAAGATTTGACCCTCTACCTTACATATTTCAATGCTATCATTCATTCTATTAAGACAACGAAGAAAAGTGGACTTACCGCATCCACTAGGACCGATAAGAGATGTTACTTTTCTTTCAGGGATTTCCAAGTTTATGTTAGAAAGAGCTTTTTTTTCTCCATAAAAAACATTAAGTTTTTTGCTCTTAATTTTGACAGTTTCTTTCACGATGTTACTACCATTTCTTTTCAAACTTTTGTCTAACGAAAACTGCTACACTATTCATAATTACTAAAAATGTCAAAAGAACCATTATTCCAGCTGCTGTTAGTTCCACAAAACCTCTAGCTGCAGTACTTTTCCATAAGTAAATTTGAACTGGTAGAACTGTAGCTGAATCAGTAAAAGATCCTGGAATATCTACAATAAAGGCAACCATACCTATCATTAAAAGAGGAGCTGACTCCCCTAAGGCTTGTGACATACCAATAATGGTTCCTGTAAGTATTCCAGGCATAGATTGTGGTAAAACGTGATGAGTTACTGCTTGGAATTTTGTTGCACCTAGTCCAATAGCCGCTTCTCTGATTGAAGGGGGAACAGCTTTTAGTGATGCTCTTGTAGAAATAATAATTGTTGGTAAGGTCATGAGAGCCAGAACCATCCCTCCTACAATTGGAGCTGATCTTGGTAAATGCATTACGTTTAAAAAAATAGCTAAGCCCAAAAGCCCAAAAATTATTGAAGGAACTGCCGCAAGATTATTGATATTAATTTCAATAAAGTCTGTAAATTTATTTTTGGGAGCTAGTTCTTCTAAGAACACACCCGAGGCGACAGCAACAGGAAAACATAATAATAATGTAACAAGTAATGTAAAAAAAGAACCTAACATTGACCCTAGAATACCTGCTTGCTCAGGTTCTGTTGAGTCTGCATTTGACAAGAAATTCGTATTTAACCCAAATTTTATATCTCCATTTTTCTTCAAGGCATTAAACCAGCTCATTTGAATGTTATTTATCAATCTATCTTCTTCTAAAAAATTTTCCATCTGAGGGTTTTTATGGATAACATCAATTGTAGATGATGCTAATAACCAAATTTTTTTTGATTCTCCAATAATTTCAATATTTTCCATAGCAAGCTTCATAAGATTTTGCTCTGCTGCTGATGAAATAAAAACAGAAAGATCCCTGAAAGTTTTTCTATCTTTTACTTCGGGAAAATAGTTTTTTAAACCATCATTTATTAATAATTTATAATTCGCAAACTTAAATTCTTCGGGGTTATTGGTTTTGTTGGGATCAATGATTTCTTGGTCAAAATTAATCTCTAATTGTATAAAAGTACTTTTGAATGCACTTTTTCCTTCTATGAAAATTGAAGACAGAATCGTTACTAAAAATATAACAGCAGTACCAATTCCTAGAATTCCAAAAAATCTAAATCTTTTTTCTTTTCTATGCCTTTTTTCAAGCGATTTACTTATTAATTCAGTGTTTTTACTCATATCTTTCTCTGTATTTCTGGACAATTTTTAGTGCATATAAATTCAATAACAGAGTTACAAAAAATAAAGTTATTCCGAGAGCAAATGCAGCGAGGGTTTTTGCACTATCAAATTCTTGGTCGCCTACTAATAGCGTTACAATTTGAACAGTTACAGTGGTTACTGCCTCTAAAGGATTCGCAGTAAGATTTGCTGCAATACCTGCAGCCATTACAACAATCATTGTTTCGCCAATTGCACGTGAAATTGCTAATAAAATTGCTCCTACTATTCCTGGGAGTGCAGCAGGTAAAATAACTTTTTTAATAGTTTCTGATTTAGTAGCACCCATAGCATATGACCCATCTCTAAGTGACATCGGAACAGATGTTATTACATCGTCTGATAATGAAGAAATAAACGGGATAATCATTATTCCCATAACTCCTCCTGCTGCCAATGCACTTTCTGAAGCCATCGACAACCCTAAAGATGAAACAAAATCCTTCAAAAATGGACCAACCGTTATTGCAGCAAAAAAACCGTAAACGACTGTTGGAACTCCAGCTAATATTTCAAGAATTGGCTTGAAGGTTTTTCTTACAGTTGGTCTGGCGTATTCTGCCAGATAAATTGCTGATAGAAGACCAACAGGGATAGCAACAGCCATTGCAACTAAGGTAATTAAAAGTGTTCCTGTGAAAATTGGTACAGCTCCGAATGAACCCTGGCTTGCTATCTGATCTTCTCTAATAGCAGTTTGAGGGCTCCAGCTTAAACCAAATAAAAAATCAAAAAAAGGGACTCTTTCAAAAAACCTAATGGCCTCAAAAATTAATGAAAAAACAATTCCTATAGTTGTAATAATTGCAATTACTGAACAAAAAATTAAAAGGTTTATATTTGNNTTTTCAACTGCTTGACGTGCCCTGAAAAAAGTAGAGACTTTTCTTAGTGAAACCAAACTTGAAATTAAACCTANAACNAGTACTAAAAGAAAAACATATGAATCAGAACTAGTTNTTAATGTCTGATAATAAACNGCGGANTCAATAATTAAAGGNTTAGTTCCTGGAAAAACTTTTTCTGGGTTTGTNGCTTTGATTGTATCGATNAGCATCGATGGNTTGCCTTNGAAGTTATCAACAAGGCTTAGTGGAATANATTCTTTAAGGAAGATGTCAATTATGTAAGGTTTAAAAAAAAACCAACAAATAAGTATTATTAAACTGGGTAACAACAACCACAAAAATGAATATGTTCCATAATAAGAAGGGAGGGAAGGTAGTTTTGATCCTTTTGTAATCTCTTCGTTAATTTTAAGAGCTTTTGTAGTTCCATACCAATGGATGTAAAAGCTAAGAAAACAAAAGATGATTAAAAAGGACCAAAACCCCATATTTAAAGCTTACTTCTTCTGAAGAGCTTTAGCGTCAAATTTTGCCAAAGATTTACCATCTTTTTCAAATTTTGCTCTTTCACCTTCTGGGAGTGGTATTAGACCTTTGGGGACTAAATAACCGTCGTTTCCTATTGTCTTGCTTGCAGTAAATTCTCTTACATATTCTTTAACACCTGGAATAACAGATGCATGAGCATTTTTTACATAAAAGAATAAAGATCTCGAAACAGGATACTTTCCAGAGGAGATTGCTTCAAATTCAGGAAAAACGCCATCAACCTTGGCGGCTTTCACTTTATCTCTATTTTGATCTAAAAAAGAATAACCAAAAACTCCTAATGCGTTTGGGTCAGCAACTAATTTTTCAATGATTAAATTATCATTTTCACCAGCCTCAACGAATGGACCATCTTCCCTAACGCTTCTACACTGCTGTTTATAAAGTTTTTTGTTAGTTTTTTTTAAAGCTTTTCTTCCAGGAAACTTTTTACAGCCTCTTTCGATAGCAAGCTCGTTAAAAGCATCTCGCGTTCCAGAAGTTGGAGGCGGTCCAATAACTACAATAGGCTTGGCAGGAAGAGCTGGGTTAACTTCATTCCACATTTTGTATGGGTTAGGTTTAACTGTGTTTCCTTCAGGGTCAGCTGGAACATCCTTTGCTAAAGCTAAGTAAACATCTTTTAAAGTTAGCTCTAACATTGGTGCAGATTTGGCATTTGCCATTGCAATACCATCAAAACCAACTTTAATTTCAGTAATGTCGGTAACACCATTTTCAGTACATTTCTTTACTTCTTTCATTTTTATTCTTCTAGAAGCATTAGTTATATCTGGATGTTCAGTACCTAATCCAGCACAAAAAAGCTTTAATCCGCCCCCTGAGCCAGTTGACTCAATTACTGGCGTTTTAAAACCACTTGTTTTTCCAAATCTTTCAGCAACAACTGTTGCAAAAGGATATACCGTTGAAGACCCAACGATTTTAATTTGATCACGTGAACTGACCTGGCTAGATAAACCAATAGTCAGAGCAGCTGCGACTAACATAGTTTTTTTCATTATTTTCCTCTCTTTGTTGAAAAGTTAAGATATAAAGATAAGAGATAATAAGGAAATAAATATTACAGAATTGTTACAGTTTTATGACATAATTTTATTTTTAATTATTTTTGTATATATTAGATATATTTTCAATTCCCCTATTGAGAGATTGACTGAAAACTAAATGCGGATCTTTGTTAATTTTCAAGGATACTTTATTTTTTTTTGTCATACTAATTTTACAAAGCTTAAGAACTTTGTAGTTTAGTCTTCCAGTCAAATGATGGACTATTCTAAGCAACTGCCCAAGAACTTTACAACTTTCCAATTCACGAGGTGAAACTTTGCTTGTGTAAGTTGTTACAAATTTATCTTTAATAGAGTTTGAATATCTGAAATAAAGAATTAAAGATAAAAGATACCTATCTTTTCTTTCTAAATGATTGAATGGATAATATAGAATCTCTTCTAATGCAAAAACACGTCTATGCTCTGGATGAATGTTGGATCCTATATTCATCAACCAACAAGCTGCTTTGACAATTCTGTCGCATAATTTTATGTTACTATCAAATGATTTTACCCAGTCGAAAATTTTTTTTACATTCTTAGTCTTAGCTGAATTTGAAATTTTCTTAACCTGTAAAAAAAAGGGATCACTTTCCTTTTCACTTATGTTTTCGTAAAGTATTCCTTCTCTTATTCCTGTATTTGTAAAATAGATATTTTTAATTTTAAATTTTTTTACAATTTTTTCTAAAATAACAAAGCTGTAAGGAAGTATCTGACACCTAGACTTGGAAATTTTTTTTAGGAAATTTTCGTTAATTGTACCCCCTTTGAACATTACTTTTCTGATTGAATGAATAAAATTTTCAGCATTAGCGGAGTAGTCTTGAATTATTTTAATATCATCATTTTCGATATGCATGTGAATTTTTGCTAATGCCCTAAAGGACCCACCTATTGCATAGAAATTCTCAAAGTTTTTAGATTCAATTTTTTTTAAATTTCTATCTATAAAATTTGAAATAACGACTCCATCTGGCTGACCTAAACCTTGAAGTACTACATGACCTAAATTTGATGACCCAAGAAATTCTGATTGGTCTCTTTTTTTTACTTTAACTAATTCTAGGCTTCCTCCACCAAAGTCTCCAACTAATCCATTAACTATATTTCTTGAAAAAAATAATCCTTTTGCAGCGAGAAGGCCTTCTTCCTTTTCACTTAAAACTTTTAATCGAATTCCAAATTTTTTTAAAATTAAGTTTACCAATATTTGCTTATTTTTTGCTATTCTTACAGCTGCAGATCCAAAAACAATGATATTTTTTTTCTTTATGTTTTTTGAAATCTCAAAAAATCTTTTTAAAACAATNATTAACTCCTCNATCATTTNTTTTGAAAAAGATCGATTAGAACATATAATTTTTCCTAAATTCATAANTACCTTTTCGTTGAAAANTGTATTTGCTGAATAACTAACTGAGTCAAAGATAACTAATCTAACTGAAGATGANCCAATGTCTATAACAGCNAAAGGAGATTTATTTTTTTTCATTTGNTTGTAAGTGTGAACCTCTACCAGATAANGANGGNTTATTTATAAAAAAATTATNTGNAGAAAAAACANTNCNTTTTTTNATTTTTTTATATACNCCATTATGATCTAAAANCCAACTGTTTGNATTNTCTTTTAAATAANTNNTCATTATCTGNTCTAAAACTTGCTTATGNACAGTATNATTGATAATTGGAATAAANGTTTCGACTCGCCTATCGAGATTTCTTGTCATCATATCAGCAGATGANATNAAAATTTTATTTTGTNTATCNGGCATTTTTTTNCCATTTGCAAAGCAATATATTCGACTGTGTTCTAAAAATCTACCTANCAANCTTTTAACAAAAATATTTTCAGATAAATTTTTAACACCAGGACGTAAACCACATATTCCTCTAACTATAAGAAAAATTTTTACTCCTGCTTGAGAGGCTTCATAAAGTTTATCGATNATTTCATCATCAATTAATGAATTAACTTTAATCCAAATTTCTGCTGGCAATTTTTTCNTTGAGTTAATTATTTCGTTATCAATGAGCTCTATCATAAAGTTTCTAAGTAAAGTTGGCGAATANGAAANNAACTGCATTTTTTGAGGTTTTGTATAACCTGTAATAAAATTAAAAATTTTTAAGGCATCATTCACCAANTCTTCGTTACAAGAAAAATACGATAGGTCTGTATAAATTTTAGCTGTAATCGGATGATAATTTCCAGTTCCAAAATGAACATAAGAGGTTATATCATCANCTTCTTGTCTTGAAATCAAAGAAATTTTTGCATGTGTTTTCCATTTGAGAAAACCATAAACAATGNTTACCCCTGATNTTTCAAGATCCTTNGCCCANTNTANATTTTTTTCNTCATCAAACCTTGCTTTTAATTCAACTACTGCTGTTACAGACTTCCCATTATTTGATGCTGTCTTTAATGCCTCGATAATTGGTGATTCAGAACTAGTTCTGTAAAGAGTTTGTTTNATTGAAATAACCTTAGGATCTTTTGATGCCTGTTGTAAAAAGTNNACTACAACATCAAAACTTTCNAATGGATGATGTATAAGTATATCCTTTTTTTTAATGGCAGAAAAACATTTTCCNTTAAAATCTANTATTCTTTGNGGGTATCTTGATTTAAAAGGTTTGAAGCAAAGGGATAATTTTTTTTCATCAATNAGTTCATTAAGAGAACTAACATCTAAAATTGATTTTAAGCGAAAAATACTTTCATCTTTAACNTTTAAAGATTTTCTTAGAAAGTTTAGTAATTTCTTNTCTACTCTNCCTTGAACGTATAAACCAACAACCTCACCACGACGTCTTTTTTTTAATGCTGTTTCGAATGATAGAAGAAGATCCTCAGCNTCCTCTTCGAATTCTATATCACTATCTCTGATTATTCTGATAAANGTATANTGAGCTAGTTNATAATCAGGAAAAATAGATTNTAAATTTTGTNNGATTATATTTTCAGAGCTTACGAAANTATCTTCTTTTTTACTTATTTTAAAAAANCTTTTTAACTTGGGAGGNAAAATAACNAANGAATAAGNNGTTTTNCCAGCTTTATTTTTTAATGAGCAAACTAANCTCAAACTCAGATTTGGTAAGAANGGAAAAGGATGCGCAGGATCAATTGCTAGGGGTGTTAGTGTTGAAAAGATTTTTTTCTCAAAGATTGTATAAATTATTTCACGTTTTTTTTTTAAATTTTTTGGGGAATCAATGATTCTTATTTTTTCTTTCTCTAACTTCTCCCTCAAATCAGTTAAGATTAATTGTTGTTTTTTTAGAAGTATTTTCATAGATTTAGCAACCTCTTGGTATTGCTGTCTTGTAGTTCGTCCATCAGAGGTTCGGATAAAAATTTTTTTTTTGAGTTGCCTAAATAAACCAGCAACTCTTACCATATGAAACTCATCTAAATTATTTCCCGAAATCGATAAAAATCTTAATCTCTCAAGAATAGGGTTTTTATTATTTTGCGCTTCTTTTAGAACTCTTTCATTAAAATTTAACCAGGATAATTCTCTGTTAATAAATCTTTGGGGACTTTTTTTAATATTATTTTTATTTTTCCTTACCATTCTTTAAAAAGCCTCTTTGTTAATACTCAATTTATTTGTAAAAAAGACATTAATCATTATCATTATTGTTGAAGTTGCTAAGCAAACAATTATGCCTCCAAATTGATATGAAATTCCAGAAAATAGTGTTCCAAAGAATCTTCCAAATGCGTTTGCCATATAATAAAAACCTACATCTAAGGCAACCCTTTCTTTTTTCGTGAATTTTAAAATTAAATATGAATGTAAAGACGAATTTACGGCAAAGATAAATCCAAAAGTAATCAACAGAATAATAGTAATTATTAATTGTATTTGTTCGGATTTGCTGACTAAGTAAATTAAAAAAGTGAATATTAACAATGTTATAAATAAAAACTTACACCATTTTTTTGATTCATTTACTAATGATTGTTCAGATTTTNTTTTTAAATTTATTATAGATGGTCCCATAGCTTGAACAATACCGTAGAAGATAACCCAAATAGCCATTAGGCTACCAACTATAAAAAATGGTGTTGAATTAGTTTGCTGTTCAGAAACTGAAAAAAAACTATAAAAATAAACAGGAACACCAACTACAAACCAAACATCCCTAGAGCCAAAAAGGAAAACTCTTGCTAAAGATAAATAATTTATATTTCTTGATTTTGATCTAATATCAGAAAGCCTTACCTTTTTGTTACCGCATGGTAGTTCNGAGGAGATAGAAATCATAACTATTNTTAATATTCCAACTAATAAAAGAATCATCAGAGTTAAAGAAGATTCAAAACCAAAAGTTGAAAGTAATAAGCCTCCAACAAGAAAACCTAACCCCTTTAAGGCATTCTTTGAGCCAGTAAGAAATGAAACTAATTTAAATAAGTTTCCCTTTTTATTTGATGNAATAAACTTTACAACTGATTTTGACGACATTTTTGTGAGATCTTTTGCAATTCCACTAAAGCCCTGTACGATCATAACATANATAATTGANAGCTCTAAAGCCCAACTTTTATCAAGCATTAAAAGTAGCGTTAAAGAGACTATTTGAATTGACAAACCNGAAAACAACGTACTCTTTAGACCAAATCGTGAAGCTAACCAACCTCCGAAGTAATTCGTAATAATTCCTGCTAACTCATAAACAAGAAANAGGTAAGCTAGTTCAATGGGTGTAAACCCCATAGAGTGAAAATGTAACAAAACTATCATTCTAAGAGCACCATCGGTGAGCATGAAAGACCAATATGAAAGNGTTATTAAAATGAAAGTTTTCTGTTTTTGATAAATATTTTTCACAAGAATGACCCTACCATCTGGGATACATCTATTAGTCGCTCAGCATAACCAATTTCATTATCATACCACGCATAAATTTTTACCTGTGTTTCGTTAATAACCATTGTACAATCAGCATCAATTATTGCTGACCTTTTATCACTTAGGTAATCAGTAGAAACGAGTGGCTTTTCCTCATAACCTAATATTCCTCTAAGTTCTTGTTCAGAAGCTTTTTTAAGAAGATTATTTATTTCTTTCTTGTTTGTTTTCCGAGAAACTTCAAATACACAATCAGTTAAGGATGAATTTAAAAGAGGTACTCGTACGGCTTGACCATTTAATTTTCCTAGTAATTCAGGATAAATTAGAGTAATTGCTTTAGCGCTTCCTGTGGTTGTTGGAATTAGAGAATTCAGTGCAGATCTTGCTCTTCGAAATTCTTTATTTGCCTTATCAACTATTGTTTGGGTATTTGTTGGGTTGTGAATTGTTGTAATTGACCCGTGTTTTATACCTATATTTTCATGAATTACTTTNACAATCGGTGCAAGACAGTTAGTAGTACAGCTTGCAGCAGTAACTATATCGTATTTTTTGGAATCGTAGATATCTTGATTAACCCCGTAGACAATATTAACTATNTTTTCATCTTCAATGGGNGCAGACACGACAACTTTTTTAACTCCCTTGTTAAAGTAATTCAAAAGTTTAGATCTTGATTTATAATAACCAGTACAATCAATAACAATATCAACATCTNCCAACTCAATATTTTCAATAGTAGAGCTTGTTTGAAAGATTATTTTTTTATCATTTATAGTGATAGATTTTTCATCATTACTAAAATCAGCATCCCATTTTCCATGAACTGAGTCATATTCAAGAAGATGACGATGTAAATCAANNGTTCCCGAAGAATCATTTATCCAGGAAACTTTAGCCTCTCTCTNAATAAGTGCTTTAAGTGCAAACTTTCCAATCCTTCCAATTCCGTTGATTCCGTATGTAACCATTTGATATCGTTACTTTNNGATTGTTACAGTTTTATGACTGTTTTNACNGTGTTTTACAAACNTCCTATCNAATTAATAGTTAAGTCCANNATGNCCTAATTATACTTTNAGGNCATNANGGATTTAAACACTATTGTTGACTAGGTNCNTCTTTTTTAGTTGCACTAGTAGGAGATGTGATATCAGTTTTTATATTTATATTTTGNGCAGAAACTTTATCAAGAGAACCATTTGGCTTTCTAGCTTTTAATTTGATCGATTTCGATGGTTTCTTGGGTTTCATCGAACTGATTTTTTTATTCAACTTTTTATTGTTATTTTTTAGTTTGCTTATCGTCTTTTTTGGTTTTTTTAGTTTGCTCACTAATTTTTTATTTGTATTTTTGAGCTTACTAATTGTCTTTTTTGGTTTTTTTAGTTTGCTCGCTAATTTTTTATTTGTATTTTTGAGCTTACTAATTGTTTTTTTTGGTTTTTTTAATTTACCCTCTAATTTTTTTTTTGACTTTTTTAATATATC
>NHHC02000033.1 GCA_002169935.2 Candidatus Pelagibacter sp. TMED153
ATAAAAAATGGAAAATTGATCGATTAAGCCCATAATTATGAATACTATTAGAAAGCTTGCTGCCATTGATATCGGTTCAAATGCTATTAGGCTATTAATTTCGAGTGTTATAAAAAGGCCTAATGACATCTTATATAAGAAAATTAGCCTTGTAAGAGTTCCTCTAAGACTAGGAGAAGATGTTTTTTCAAAGGGAAAACTATCAAAGAAAAGTATAAAAAAACTCGGTGAAGCTTTAAAAGCCTTTAAATTACTAATGATTTTACATAAAGTAGATGCTTTTAAGGCAGTAGCAACTTCCGCTATGCGTGAGGCTTTAAATTCATCTAAAATTATTGATGATATTTTTAAAAGTCATGATATTTTAATTGACATAATTTCTGGAAAGGATGAAGCAACTATAATAGCTAATGTTTTTCTTAATTCTAAACTAAACTTTTCAAATCATTACTTATATGTTGATGTTGGAGGAGGTAGTACTGAATTGAATATTATTATTGATGATAAAATTGTTAAATCTAAATCTTTTAAAATTGGAACTGTTAGAGCTTTAAAAAATAATATTGATAAAAATGAATGGATTTCTTTTGAAAACTGGATAGTTGAAAACACAGTTGGTAAACAAAATATTATTGTTATTGGATCGGGTGGGAATGCAAGTAAAATATTAAAAATATCTAATAAGAAGACGACCGAAATAATAGATTACAATGAGCTTACAGGAATTGAAAATTTAATTAAAAATTTAAATTTTAAACAAAGAGTTGCTGATCTTCAGCTTAACCCTGATAGAGCAGATGTAATTATTCCTGCAATTAGAATTTACTTATTAGCCATGTCAAAATGCAAATCTAAAAGTTTTATTGTCCCGAGAATTGGTTTAGCTGATGGGGTTATTAGAAATATAGACACAATTAATGATTATGGTCAATTATTAAATGGATAATTTAAAGATGTTCTTTAATTCCTCTATCAAAGGATTCTTTTCTTTTAAAAGATTGTATTTGTCTTTATTTGTATAGGTTAGCTTTTTGTCAATAGTTTTATCAGTAGTAAGTACTAATTCAATTTTAGCTTTTAATCTATTTCTTAAAAACTGAACTAATTGATGTTTTTCTAAATCAATTTCAAGTGCAGAAGTATTATTAGAAACTTTATAATGAATATGATTTTCCTTTAGAGTAGGGGTAGAAATTCGAAGAATAGAGGCTATATTGTATCTACCCTTATCTTCTTGAATCTGTATATATTCATCCCATAATTCTAGAACATCTTCAATTGTAACCAATTTTTCCTCAAAATGATCATCTTGAACTTCAGATTCTGATTCAATTTCTTTATTTTTTTGAATACTTTTTAGAGAAAGAGTTGATGTTTTAAAATTTTCAATTTTAATATTTGCAAGAGGGGTTTTCTTCTTTTGCTCTTGAGCATTAATGCTGTCTTGTAGAAAAACTTGTTCTTGAAAACGAAATGTCGGTATTAGTTTATATTTAAACTTTTTTTTTTCCTCATTATATTCTAATGAGACGATTTTTAACATTGTTAATTCAATTAAAAGCTTCTGATTTATGCTTTTTTGAAAGTTTATTTCGGCATCATTCAAAATATTCATGTACTCAATTAAATAATTGTAATCAACTTTACTCGAAACATCTAACAGTAACTTAAAATTAGCTTCATCGTAATTCACTAGATTTTGCGATAGTTTATTTTTACAAACTAATGCATCTCTGAAAAAAGAGGATAAGCCTGAAATAAAGATATCTCCTGAAATGCCATTATCTAGAACACTGTTAATTTCAACAATTAAATTAGGAATGTCATTCTTGTTAATGAATTCAAATAATTTGATATATGTTTCAAAATCAACGTTATTCAAGTTCTCACTTACTAATTTTGAAGTCAATTCTTTATTAACTCCTACAACTTTATCAAATAATTGCAATGCATCTCTCATAGCTCCATCACTTTTATTTGCGATTTGTATGAGAGCATTATCTTCAAACTTTATTTTTTCAAGTTTACATATGTTTTTTAAATGATCTACAATCCCTTCATTTGTTATTCTTTTAAAATTGTAAATTTGACATCTTGATAAAATTGTTGGAATAATTTTATGTTTTTCTGTTGTAGCCAATATAAACACACAATGTGCAGGTGGTTCTTCTAAAGTTTTTAAAAAAGCATTAAAAGCACCAGATGACAGCATATGAACCTCATCAATGATGTAAACTTTAAATTTACCTGTTTGTGGAGGAATTCTGGTTTGTTCAATTAAATTTCGTATTCCTTCAACACCATTGTTTGATGCAGCATCTAGTTCAAAAATATTATAAGAATTATCGTCACTAATCTCAAAATTGTTTAGTTCTCTAGCAACTATTCTCGCACAACTTGTTTTACCGACACCTCTTGGACCAGTAAATAATAATGCCTGAGCCAATTTATTGTTTTTTATAGCTTCCTTCAAGGTATTGGTGATTACCTTTTGACCGATTACATCATCAAAGTTTACAGGTCTGTATTTTCTTGCAGAAATTATAAAATTACTCATATGATAAAACCAAATATCGTTAAATAGATAGATTATTAAATATAGGAAATTGATAAGATTAAATAATCAATAAAATTGCATTATTATGGATTTATATTAACAATTATCTATTTTTGCTAATTGAATCGTCTTGTCGCTATTAATAGAGGAAAGTCCGAACACCATAGTACAACACAGTGGCTAACAGCCATCGGCCGAAAGGTTAGGAAAAGTGCAACAGAAAGAATGTACAGGTAATGCTGTAGTGAAATCAGGTAAACTCTGTGTGGTGAAATGCCATGTAAACCAGCTTTTGAGAATTGTACGTTCAATGTTGGAGGGTAGGCAGCTAGAATATATGAGCAATCATATATCAAGATAAATGACAAGAACTCTTAATGAGTACAGAATTCGGCTTATAGATTCACTTAAAAGCGGGTTTTACCCGCTTTTTTGATTTATAAAACTAAATGAACAATCTCCGTAATTTTTTAAAAATATAAACCCTTGAATTTCCCTAAATGTTTTCTTTTTAAAATGTTCTAACACCAAAATACTTTCTTGATTTCTTAAAATATTTTTTTGAATCTCATTAATCAATAAAAGATAATCTTGTTCACTAAAATCATATGGTGGATCGGCAAAAACTAAATCAAACTTCTTGGATGTTTTTCTGATGTATTTAAAAACATCATTTAAAATTATTTCAGCACGAATATTAAGAGATTTAGTTGTGCTGTATAGTTGCTTGATGCACTTTTTATTCTTTTCAACAAAAGTGATATTTTTAGAGCCTCTTGAGTAACATTCTAAACCTAATGATCCTGAACCTGAAAATAAATCCAATACATTTGTCGATTCTAAATTGATTAAGTTATTTAAAGTATTAAAAACACCCTCCTTAGCCATGTCAGTAGTTGGGCGAATGGGTAAGTTTTTAGGAATATTTATTCTTAATCCACCAAATTCTCCTGAAATAATTCTCATTTATAGAGATTTAATAAAATGTTTGAGTTCAGTATTTTATTGTATTGATCATTATCGCTCAACTCAAAATCCAAAATTTCTATATTTTGTATATATGTGTATAAAAGCTCATACAAAGCGGATTCAATTGTTATTTGCCCCATACATGAAACTAATATTTTTTTTGTGTCTAAATTTAGTTCATTTAAACAGTAAAGAAGATAATATAAAACATCCTCGTTATTCGAAAATTCGAAGGAGTTATAAAATATAATCTTACCTTTATTAAAATGAGTAATATCGATATTTTTATCTCCTATATTTAAAAACACTGCATTACTAAAGTTACTGTTAAGTCTCTTCTTAAGTTCTTCAATTAATATTGTAGAGTAGTGATGGTATTCAAAGGAATTAAATTTTTCAAATATGTAATTATTTATATTAACATATGGTACATAAATGTTTTTAATTTCATTATCGATTAGTGAATCATTAGCTGTAAAATCATCAACTTGAATTTTTGCATTAAATTTTAAGAAATTAAGTGAGTTTTTTTCATCAAAAAGGTCTGTTGGAACTAATGTAGAATTTGTATTGTAGTATACCAATTTAACATTTTCCAAAACAGACAATTTTTCCGAAGAATTTTTAAAATACTTTTTGATACTTTTTAATAAAAAGGTGGGTGATTTTTTTTCTAAAAAATTAATCTTATTTAATTCAATTAATTTATTTTCTGAAAACATACAAAATACTAACCAGTTATCATTAATGTGAATGGTAAGCATATTGTTAAAATTAAAATTGGGGTTTATTTGTCTTTAGAGTAGTTTTTTGGCCAATTTCCATTAGTATTAACCTCCTTCATGGATCCAATCTTCAAAAAGGAACCATTAACCCCGTCAACTGATTGAACTTGATTTTCTTTTAGTACAAGATTTATCGCTTGATCATATAATATTACTTTCTTTTTTACTTTAGCTTCAAAAACAGGAATATTAATACCATTTTGATTTAAAAAGCCAGCATTTAAGTCAAATTTTGTATCCTTATCTTCTGAAAATGGAACAAACATCATGTTTTCATACCTATTGTCAAAAGCAAATAATGAATCCTTAACTGAAACAAATCCTAAAGTGTCAACAATTACGATGTCTTTATAAGTTTTAACGCCTCCGTATCTTTTAGTCATTTCTTTATCCAGAACACTAGAATCTCTTCTTTGAGTTATTGTAAAAGAGTCAACTTCAACGAACTTTACAAGACTGTCCCAGTTATTTTGAAATATTCCCTTAACATTTCTGTGAGCTAACTGAGAATCTCTTATATCTTTTAGATTTTTTATTACTAACTGATATCTGTCGTTTTTAATCTGATCAAATTTAATTTCACTATTAATTGATGAAAACAACAAAAAACTAAAAATCAATATAAAAAACCATAATACTCCCAACACATAGGGTTTGTGTTTATCTTGCATATATGTTCTAATATAAATAACAATTCCTATTGCTATTGGAATAGAAAGAAAAAGGAGAATTTTCATCATCATGGAAATTTTAATTGTAAGATAAGCAAAACTACAATTTTTTTTTATTTGTAAAAATCTATGAGAACAAAAACATTTATATATTTGATATTCAATTATTTTAGGTTAAATGGAGGAATCTCTAAGCTCAATCATTATTAATACTCCCTCCAACACTTTAAACAGTAATCAAGAAAAAGCTGTAAAGGAAATATGTTCGTTTATTTCTGATAAAAAAAATGAATCAATTTTTGTTTTAACTGGTTATGCAGGAACGGGAAAAACATTTATAATATCGAATGTTGTAAAAAACTTATGGAAAATTAAAAAATCTGTAATATTACTTGCCCCAACTGGAAGATCTGCAAAAGTTCTTTCTGGATATTGTGAAAAGGAAGCATTTACAATTCACAAAGAAATATTTTATGCAAAAAGTAATTTTTCCGGAAACCTGGACTTTTCATTAAAGGTTAATAAACATAAAAACACTTTATTTATTGTTGACGAAGCCTCCATGATTGGAACTAATAGATCTGAGGGGATTGGTCTTTTTTCCCAGTCTCTTTTAGATAATATTATTCAATATGTTTATTCCGGATTTAAGTGTAAGCTTTTGATTGTTGGAGATTCTGCACAATTACCCCCAATAAAATCTAACATTTCATACTCCCTAAATGATGAATACCTTGAAAAAGAGTATGAAAAAAAGATAGAATCTGTGGAGCTTACAGATGTAGTAAGACAAGATTTAAATTCCGGGATTCTTTCTTACGCTACATCAATTAGAAANAAAATTGAATCAAANCTNTTTGATAATATAAA
The DNA here is from genome assembly GCA_002169935.2 of Candidatus Pelagibacter sp. TMED153. The sequence goes on from NHHC02000033.1 coordinate 5,853, forward strand.
TTTTAAAATNTCNNGNTTTAAAGANCTNATTAGAGTAGAGGATGGAGAAGATNTAATGAATTTACTNAATGACTCATATAATTCNTTTGGAATAGANGAGACAGCAGTTATAGTAAGATCAAATAAAAGAGCTAATATCTACAATAAAAACATCAGGGAAAGAATTCTAATGAACGAAAATATAATTACCGTTGGAGATCTATTAATGGTAGTAAAAAACAATTATCATTGGTTAAATAATAAAAGGGATTTAGGTTTTATTGCAAATGGAGATATCATTAAAATTGAAGAAATTTACAGTATCAAGAAATTGTATGGATATCGTTTTGCGGAGGTTAAAATAACAATGGTTGACTATCCAAAAATAAAGTCGTTTGAAACAGTATTAATTCTAGATACATTAGATATCAANACCTCTTCTTTAGAATATTCAGAAACCACCAACTTATATCAAGAAATACTCAAAGATTATATGGATATAAAAACAAAATATAAAAGACATTTAAGTGTTAAAAAAAATAAGTACTTTAATGCTTTACAGGTTAAATTTGCATATTCGTTTACATGTCATAAGTCCCAAGGNGGTCAATGGGATTCAATTTTTTTAGAATTTCCTTATTTGCCAAATGGAATGGATGAGGATTTTTTCAGATGGTTATATACAGCAATGACTAGGGCAAAAAATAAATTACATTTAATAGGATTTAGTGAAGAATTTTTTGATTTATAAAAATTAACCCNNTACATTTAATTTATGAATATAACAGCAGTTATTCCNGCAAGACTTGATTCAAGTAGGCTTCCCAATAAATTACTNATGGATATTTGCGGTAAATCTCTNATAATTAGGACTTATGAGTCTGCGTTGAAATCAAATTTATTTAATGATGTAATCGTAGTTACTAATAGTNAACTAATTAAAGAAGAATTAAATAAAAACGATGTTAATTACATATTTAAAAACAAGGAATATGAAACTGGTACGGATAGGATAGCGGATGTTTCTGATGAAATTAATTCAGAAATTATTATCAATATTCAAGGTGACGAACCCTTTATAAATTCAAAAACATTAAAATTAATTATAGATAAATTCCTTGAGGATAATGAGAAATCAATAAATGTTGTTTCNGTAATGTCAAGGTTTAAAAGTAATTATGATGTAGAAAATCCCAATAATGTCAAAGTAATAACAGACGAAAATCAAAATGCAATATATTTTTCTAGAAGTATAATTCCATTTAAAAGAAATGATTCTTCGATAAATTACTTCAAGCATGTTGGTGTTTATGCTTTTAGAAAAAGTTTTTTATCAAAATTTTCAAATTTAAAAATTGGAGTCTTGGAAACTGCAGAAAAGATTGAAGCACTTCGTATGGTTGAAAACGGGATAGCTNTAAAAATGATTGAATCTGACGAAAAATTTATCGGTATTGATACNTTAGAAGATTTAGAAATGGCAAGAAAAATGATAAATGAAAAAGGCTCTATCTAAATTAATCTTGATCTATCTATTAGGTTGGAAGATTACGGGTAATAAAAACCTTTCAAAGGAAAAGGTTAAAAAGGCAGTATTAATCTCTGCTCCCCATACACATTGGTTTGATCTTTTTTTAGGTTTATTCGTAAAGGGTGCAATTGGGTTTAAGTCAAATTTTTTAGCAAAAGAAGAGTTATTTGTTTTTCCGACCTCTCTTTTTTTAAAATATTATGGNGGAATTCCTGTTAACAGATCTTCAAAAAACAATCTTGTTCAGTACATTGNNAACCTATTTGATANAAAGAAAGAGTTTAGAATATCCTTATCTCCNGAAGGAACTAGAGCTANTGTTNAAAAATTTAAAACAGGTTTTTATTATATAGCTAAAACTGCAGAAGTCCCGATCATAATGATTACTATGGACTATAAAAACAAAAAAAGTTTTATTTCTGACCCCTTTTACCCAAGTGAAGATATTAAGAAGGACTTTGAATACATAGAAGGATTTTTTAGTGGGGTAGTAGGTAAAGTTGAAAAAAATAGCTTTCGGGTAGACTAGGCTATTTCATATTGTGAAACACATTTTGAACGTCATCATCATTTTCAATTTTTTCCAGTAGTTTATCAATTTCTAACTTTTGATTCTCAGAAACTTCTTTAAAATTGTTTGGTATTCTATCAAAACTTGATGAAATTATTTCATGATTTAACTTCTCAAGTATATTTTGCATTTCTCCAAAACAATCAAACGGCGCATAAATTAAAATCGACTCATCATCAGGGAATAATTCCTCAGCTCCATAATCAATTAATTCTAATTCTAATTCTTCAATGTCTATATTTAGTTTATTTATTTTAAAGCTACATGTATGATCAAACATAAAAGATACCGATCCTGAAGTGCCTAAATTTCCATTGTGTTTGTTAAAATAACTTCTAATATTTGCAACTGTTC
>NHHC02000019.1 GCA_002169935.2 Candidatus Pelagibacter sp. TMED153
AAGAGATATTTGAGATAGTTAAGCAGTTGAATGAAAAAGAAAAAGTTTCCTTTTTGCTTGCGGAGCAAAATACGAATGTGGCTCTAAAATACGCTCATAAAGGATATATTCTTGAAAGTGGTAGGGTGGTAATGGACGGACCCGCTAAAGAACTAAGAGAAAATCCAGACGTTAAAGAGTTCTACTTGGGTATGTCTGAAGAAGGTAGAAATTCATTTAAGCATACAAAGTCATACCGAAGAAGAAAAAGGTGGTTGTAAGTAAAAGGCTGAATGAGTAAATTTTTTGATAAATTAGAAATTAGATCAGACGCGGAGCGAGCTGATAGCATTGGTTCGAAGTTGCCAACTCAAATAAGAAATGCAAAAGACAACTCCACCGCTTTTTCAGAAATTTTAAAAGATGTAAACCCAGAGGATATAAAATCTATTGAAAACTTGACTAAGTTACCTGTTCTTAGGAAAAGTGAACTTGTGAAATTGCAATCAGAGAACCCTCCATTGGGAGGGCTAATAGCTGGGAATGTAAATAAATTAGATCAGATCTTTCAGTCTCCGGGACCTATTTATGAGCCAGGAATGGTAAAGCACGATTGGTGGAGGTCGGGAAGAGCATTGAAAGCTGCAGGAATAGGAGAGGGAGATATAGTTCAGAATTGTTTTTCCTACCATTTTACTCCAGCAGGTATGTTAAGTGAACAAGGTATTCTAGCTGTTGGAGCAACTGTTTTTCCTGCGGGAACAGGGCAGACTGAGCTTCAAGCAAGAGCTGCAGCAGAAATAGGTGTTACTGCCTACATCGGTGTACCTGATTTTCTTCAAATCATATTAGATAAAGGAGAGGAACTAGGGTTAGATCTATCAAAGATTAAGAAAGCTTTAGTAGGAGGAGGACCTTTGTTCCCAAAAACAAGGCAAGCATACAAAGATAGGGGTATTCTGTGTCTTCAGAACTATGGCACCGCTGACCTAGGCAATGTTGCATACGAGACAGTGGCTGATGCTCCAATGATAGTTGATGAAGGTGTAATAGTGGAGATAGTTACTCCAGGTACAGGAGATCCTGTATCTGAGGGAGAAATCGGAGAAGTTTTGGTTACCACTCTTAACCCTGACTATCCACTAATAAGATTTGCAACTGGTGATTTGTCTGCAGTGGCTTCTGGGAAGAGTGAATGTGGACGTACTAATATGAGGATCGTAGGATGGCGGGGTAGAGCAGATCAAACAACAAAAATAAAGGGAATGTTTGTAAGGCCAGAACAAGTAGCTGATCTTGTAGCAAGGCATTCTGAGATAATAAAAGCTAGAGTAAATGTTTCACGAAGTGAAAATAATGATGTGATGGATGTCCTGCTGGAGATAGAAAAAGGATCTTCAGCTGATTACGAAAATTCAGTTAAAGAAGTCCTTAAACTGAAAGGAAATGTGAAAATAGTATCACCTGGTGATTTACCTAATGACGGAAAGGTAATAGACGATCAGAGAACTTTTGATTAGCGAAAATAAGGGGGATTAATAAATGAAAAACGTAGTAATAGTTGGAGCTTCAAGAACTCCTATGGGAGGCTTCCATGGTGAGCTTTCTCAAGCAAGTGCTACAGATTTAGGCGGATCGGCGATAAAAGGAGCAATGGATGACGCAAAGTTAAATTTAAGTGATGTGAATGAAGTCATAATGGGAAACGTTTTGTCTGCGGGCCTAGGTCAAGCGCCTGCTAGACAGGCTTCGTTCAAGGCAGGCCTAAAAGAAGATGCCCCTGCCGTTACGTTAAACAAGATGTGTGGTTCAGGGCTAAAGTCAGTCATATATGCTCATGATCAAGTAAAAGCTGGAACTAGCGATTTAGTTGCTGCGGGGGGTATGGAAAGTATGACAAACGCACCCTATCTTGCACCCAAAATGAGAAGTGGTGCCAAGGTTGGACATCAACAAATGTATGATCATATGTTTTTAGATGGACTGGAAGACGTTTATGACCCCGGGAGGCTGATGGGAACTTTTGCTGAGGATACAGCAGAACTTTTCCAATTTACTAGAGAACAGCAAGACGAGTACGCTNTTGGATCATTGCAAAATGCATTGGAAGCTCAGAAAAATAATGCTTTTGATANAGAAATTNCTCCAGTAACCNTTAAAACAAGNAAGGGGGAGCATACCATTTCTGAAGATGAACAACCAAAAAATGCACAACCNGAGAAGATTCCAAATCTTCGACCAGCTTTCCGAAAAGATGGCACGGTAACGGCTGCGAATTCGTCATCAATTTCTGATGGAGCCGCGGCCTTGATTATTAGTTCAGAAGATAAAGCGTCTGAATTGTCTTTACGAGTAAGGGCAAAAATTTTAGGTCATACCGTACATGCTCAAAAACCGGGTCTTTTTACGACTGCACCAATACCTGCAGCAAAAAAGCTATTAAAAAATATAGGATGGAGTTCTGAGGAAGTTGATTTATGGGAAGTTAATGAGGCTTTTGCGGTAGTTCCAATGGGTTTTATGAAAGAATTGAATATCCCAAGAGAAAAAATTAATGTAAATGGTGGGGCATGCGCTCTTGGTCACCCAATTGGAGCTTCTGGGGCCAGAATTTTGGTAACTCTGTTAAACGCTCTGGAAAAAAGAGCATTAAGAAAGGGTGTCGCAGCCATTTGTTTAGGTGGTGGCGAGGGTCTAGCTATTGCAATAGAACGACCATGAAGATTTCTAGCGAAACACCGATATTAGTAACAGGAGGAGCTTCTGGCTTGGGTCTTGCTGTGGTAGAAAAATTTGCTGGAATGGGTGCAAAAGTGGCAATCTTTGATATGAATGTTGAGGAAGGAAATAGAGTTGCTGCATTGCATGGAGCAAGCTTTCAAAAGGTAGATGTTTCCAATCCCCAATCAGTCTCTGAGGGTTTAGAAAAAATAAGAGGTGAAATTGGTCAGGAAAGAATTTGTGTGAACTGTGCCGGCATTGGGTTTTCTCAAAAAACTGTTTCAAAGGGACGAAATCATCAAATTGACTTATTTGAAAAGACTATAAACATCAATCTCGTTGGGACTTTTAATGTTGCTTCACAAAGTGCCTTAGGAATGTCTAACCAAACTAGTTTAAATGAAGATAAGGAGAATGGAGTAATTATTAATACAGCTTCAGTTGCTGCATTTGATGGACAGATCGGTCAGATAGCATACTCAGCATCTAAAGGAGGAGTTGTTGGCATGACATTACCCATGGCTCGTGACTTGGCGGAAAACGGGATAAGAGTAGTAACAATTGCTCCAGGTCTATTTAGTACGCCTATGTTAAAAAGTCTTCCAGAGGAAGTTCAGGATGCACTAGGTAAGTCGGTTCCTTTCCCCCCGCGCTTAGGTAATCCTAGTGAGTATGCTGAATTGACTACTCAGATAGTTGAAAATACAATGTTAAATGGGGAAACAATAAGACTGGATGGGGCTATTCGGATGGCGCCTAAATAAGAAAGTAGAATAAATTTATGTTTGATTCAGTTATGAGTTTTGATTTGGGAGAAGATATTGACTCTTTAAGAGATACGGTAAGGAAATTCGCACAAGAAGAAATAGCACCAAAATCAGATGAAATAGACAAAACCAACGATTTTCCTATGGAGTTGTGGAAACTAATGGGAGACCTTGGTCTTCATGGAATAACTATTTCTGAAGAATTTGGTGGAGTAGATATGGGTTACTTAGCTCACTGTGTTGCTGTTGAGGAAATTAGTCGGGCGAACGCTGCAGTGGGTATGTCATACGGAGCGCACTCAAACCTCTGTTTAAACCAAATATATCGGTGGGGTAATAGTGATCAGAAANAAAAATATATTCCAAAGNTAATTTCAGGTGAAAATATNGGCTCACTTGCAATGTCAGAACCAAGTGCAGGCTCTGACGTNGTNTCNATGAAATTAAAAGCTGAGAGNCGAAATGATTATTATCTGCTTAATGGATCGAAGATGTGGATNACNAATGGGCCNGATGCAGATACTCTTGTTGTTTATGCAAANACAGATCCTGAAGCCGGTCCCAGAGGTATAACCGCGTTTCTAATCGAAAAATCAATGACTGGTTTTTCTACTGGNATAAAGTTGGATAAACTGGGTATGAGAGGTTCAAATACCTCAGAATTAATTTTTGAAAACTGTGAAGTTCCATACGAAAATGTGTTGGGAGAAGAAGGTAAGGGTGTCAATGTATTAATGTCTGGTCTTGATTATGAGCGTGTAGTTTTAGCAGCTGGACCGGTGGGTATAATGGCTTCAGCAATGGACGTAGTAGTACCCTATATCCATGAAAGAGAGCAGTTTGGAAAACCGATAGGAACTTTTCAGNTAATGCAGGGGAAAATAGCAGATATGTATACAACAATGAANGCTTGTAGGTCATATGTTTACGCGGTTGCCAAAGCTTGTGACAAAGGAGAGACNACTAGAAAAGACTCTGCCGGTTGCATATTGTACGCAGCAGAAAAAGCTACGCAAGTNGCNTTAGACGCCATTCAATGTTTGGGTGGAAATGGCTATATTAATGATTATCCTACAGGAAGACTTCTAAGAGATGCAAAGCTTTATGAAATTGGTGCGGGNACCTCTGAGATCAGGCGAATGTTGATTGGTAGAGAACTCTTCGAAGAAACAAAGTGAAATAAATGCCACAAGTAGGTTCTGATAACCCTCAAAAAACTGAAGAATTTAAATTTAATCAACAAAAAATTATTAGTTCCATAAAGGGAATAGAGGATATTGCCACGACGATTCAACTTGGCGGTTCAGAAAAATCTCGAAAAAGACATATAGATAGGGGGAAAATGCTTCCTCGAGATCGTGTTTATAACCTTTTAGACCGAGGATCATTTTTTCTAGAGCTAGGCTTATTTGCTGCAAAGGGAAAATATGAGGACCAAGTTCCCTGTGCGGGCGCTATAGCTGGAGTAGGAGTAGTTTCAGAGAGGCTTTGCATGATTATTTGTAATGATGCAACAGTTAAGGGGGGTAGTTATTATCCACTAACCGTAAAGAAACATTTAAGAGCACAAGAAGTAGCAATGGAAAATAATTTACCATGTATCTATCTGGTTGATAGTGGTGGAGCTAATTTACCTTCCTGGGATGAGGTGTTTCCGGATAAGTATCATTTTGGAAGAATATTTTTTAACCAAGCTCAAATGAGCGCAAAAGGAATTCCTCAAATTGCAGTGGTTATGGGGTCTTGTACAGCAGGAGGGGCGTATTTGCCAGCAATGTCCGATCAGACTATTATTGTAAAAAACCAAGGTACGATATTTTTAGCAGGACCTCCCCTATTAAAGCAGGCTACAGGAGAAATTGTAGATGCCGAAACATTAGGAGGAGGAGACACCCACGCGAGATTATCGGGCGTAGCTGACTACTTGGCAGACAATGATACCCATGCTCTGTCTCTTACAAGAATGATTGTAAATGATTTGGATTCCATGCCCAAATACTCAAGGCACAAATACAAGCAGCCAAGGTTAGACATTGAGGACTTACTAGGTTTTATACATACAGATACAAAAAAAAGCTTTGATGTTTTTGAGCTTATAGGAAGGATAGTCGATGATTCTAACTTTGATGAGTTTAAAGCTACATATGGTGAGACCCTAGTTTGTGGCTTTGCAAAAATTTGTGGAATAAGTATTGGTATAATTGCAAATAATGGTGTTTTATTCTCGGAAAGCTCAAAAAAGGGAGCTCACTTTATAGAGCTATGTTGTCAAAGAAAGATTCCTCTTTTGTTTCTACAAAACATAACAGGTTTTATGGTAGGAAAAAAATATGAACAGAGTGGAATTGCAAGTGATGGCGCAAAACTGGTTCATGCAGTCTCGTGTGCTAATGTACCAAAGATCACAGTTGTTGTTGGCGGCTCTTATGGGGCAGGAAATTATGGTATGTGTGGTAGAGCATTTGGTCCTAGGTTTCTATGGACGTGGCCGAATGCTAAGGTAGCCGTAATGGGTGGCGAGCAAGCGGCAGGAGTTATGGCTGAAGTTAATATGAATGCAGCCAAAGCACAGGGAAAGAATTTGTCAGAGAAGGAAATAATGAAAATTAAGAGACCTATATTAGATTTGTTTGAAGAGAAATCTTCAGCTTTATTTGCCTCTGCTCATTTATGGGATGACGGAATAATTGACCCAAGAAAGACCAGAGATGTAGTAGCTTTGTCATTAGAAACTGCCCTGAATGCACCGATAGAAGAAACAAAGTTTGGCGTCTTTAGGATGTAGAGATGTTTCAAAAACTTATGGTGGCTAACCGCGGTGAAATAGCGTGCAGAATAATAAAAACAGCTAGAAACTTGGGTGTAAAAACCTTAGCCATTTATTCAGATAGTGACAAAAATTCTGCTCATGCGCTTTTAGCTGATGAGGCTTGTTACATTGGCCCATCAGAGGCAAGCAAAAGTTACTTAAACATTAAGAAGATCTTGGAGATTGCAGTTGAAAGAAATGTGGATGCAATACATCCTGGATATGGGTTTCTTTCTGAAAACCACGCTTTTTCAAAAAAAGTTGATAGTAAAGGAATTATTTTTGTTGGTCCGNAATGGAAAGCAATTAAGACCATGGGTAACAAAAAGAACGCTAAACAAGCTATATCTAAAGCAGGAATTCCTATGGTTCTGGGTTACTCACTGCAAGAGAACATTCGGTCAGAATCTATCTTAAGTGGCGAGTATCCTTTATTAATTAAAGCTGCTGCTGGCGGAGGTGGAAAGGGAATGAGAATTGTACTGAAGGAAAGTGAACTTGAAGGTGCTATTCAATCTGTAAAAAGAGAGGCTTTAAGCAGTTTTGGTGATGATGAGATCATTATAGAAAAATATATTCAAGGCGGTAAGCATATAGAGGTTCAAATTGCAGCGGATCATTTTGGTAACATAATTCATTTGATGGAAAGAGACTGCTCAGCCCAAAGAAGGTATCAAAAAGTTCTAGAAGAGAGCCCAGCGACATCAATCCCTCAAATAACAAAAGAGAAGATGTATGAGGCGGCCATAGCTGTCTCACGAACAATAAATTATACCAACCTAGGTACTGTAGAGTTTATTGTCGATACTTCAGGAAAAGAAAATGATATGCCCTTCTATTTTCTGGAAATGAATACAAGGCTTCAGGTTGAGCATCCCGTCACTGAAGCAATTCTTGGAATAGATTTGGTAAAAATGCAATTAGAAATAGCGGCAGGAAAAAAACTCACTCCTAAACAGTCAGATATAAAATCTAAAGGGCATGCTATTGAAGCAAGGGTATATGCAGAGAATCCTAGGAAAAATTTCATGCCTAGTACAGGAAAAATTTCTGAGATGCGTCTCCCAAAGAACGTAAGATTGGATTTTGGCGTAAAGCAAGGTGATCAAGTAGAGAGTCACTATGATCCAATGTTAGGAAAGCTTATTGTTCACGAAAAAAATAGAGAATTAGCTCAAAAGAAAATGAGTGAGTGTTTGCGCGAGTTTAAAATTAAAGGCATAAACACAAACTTAGAGTTTCTGTATAGATTAAATAACGAGCCAATTTTTGTGGAAAATGTTATGCAAGTAGATAGTGTTGAAGCAATCGTTGAAAAGCTTAGTAAGGAAACGGCACTTCATAGCCATTTTGTG
>NHHC02000007.1 GCA_002169935.2 Candidatus Pelagibacter sp. TMED153
GTAGTTTTTCCAAATGCAGATTATAAATTTTTTATGACTGCGAATGATAGATCTCGAGCTGAAAGAAGGCTTACAGATCTTGTATCAGTTGGTGATAAAAAAGTTAGTGAGCTTGATGTTGTTCTAGATGAATTGAGAGTTCGAGATCATAAAGATTCGACTAGAGATCATTCTCCCTTGCAAAAGGCAGATGATGCCATAATAATTGACACAACACATTTAGCTATTGATGAGGTAGTAAATAAAATCGTAACCATAGTTAACCATAAAAGGACATTAATTTAATGTTAAATGAAATAAACAGTGATAATCCAGTTGAAGAGGTTGAAGCTTCTGATATTAAAGAAGATAATACCAGCGTAGAAAGTAGTACGCCTGCTGAAAAAGTTAAAGAAATAAATGATTACTTGAGCACTTCATTATTTGAAGATGTAAAAACGATTACTAGTAACGAACTTGAAGCCCAATCTAAAGAATTATCAGAGGCTGGTGAGTTAAGTGAAGCATATACTAACACGTTAATAGATATTTCTGAGCATGAGCTAATTAATGGGCGTGTCGTTGGGATGAACGATAGGGATGTATTAATTGATATTGGTTTTAAATCTGAGGGTTTAATTGATCGTAGTGAATTCAATGAGGATAGTCTTCCTGCTATTGGAGATCAGGTCGAGGTATACCTTGAGTATCTTGAAGATTCTAGTGGAAATACTATCCTTTCAAAAGAGAAAGCTGATTTTATGCTTAGATGGCGTAATCTGCGTAAGGCTTTTGAAGATGAGGAGATTATTACAGGAAAAATTATAAGGAGAATAAAAGGCGGAATGATTGTGGATCTTGGAGTTGTTCAGGCTTTTTTACCAGGTTCTCAATTAGATGTTCGGCCTATTACTGATTTTGATATTTATGTTGATAAGGAAATTGACTTAAGGATAGTAAAGCTTAATGAGGCAAGGAAAAATATCGTTGTCTCTCATAAAATGATAATTGAAGAAAGCTTAGTCGAGCAAAGAGAAGCCTTGTTTGAAGAAATTGAAATTGGGTCTATCATGGAAGGTAGAGTCAAAAATATTACAGATTTTGGAGTTTTCGTTGATTTAGGGGGAATAGATGGTCTTCTTCACATCACTGATTTATCATGGGGTAGAGTAAATCATCCCTCTGAAATGATTGCATTGAATGATGACATAACAGTTAAAGTAATTGAATATGACGCTGAAAGAAAGCGAGTGTCATTAGGTCTTAAACAACTTACGCCACATCCATGGGAAGAGGTTGATATAAAATATCCAATAGGCGCAGCTGTCAAAGGTACCATTGTTAGTCTCACAAATTATGGAGCTTTTATAGAAATTGAGCCTGGAGTTGAAGGTCTTATTCATGTTTCTGAAATTTCATGGACTAGGCATATAAAAAACCCATCGGAAGAATATTCAATGGGTGAAAAAGTGGAAGCGAAAGTTATTTCTATTGATTCTGATGAAAGAAAGATTAGCCTTGGAGTAAAGCAATTGACACCAGATCCATGGGATGAGATAGAAAAGGAATTTGAAATTGGCAGTAAGTATAATGGGAAAGTTCAAAATTTAACACAATTTGGAGCATTTGTTGAACTAAAGGAAGGTATCGATGGATTAGTCCATGTTTCAGATCTATCTTGGACTAGAGTTGTGAGGCATGCTAAAAATGTTTTAGAAAAAGGGCAAGAAATTGATGTGATTGTTTTAGAGGTTTCTAGAGACAATAGAAAAATTTCGCTTGGAATGAAGCAAATTCAAGATGATCCATGGCCAAATATTATAGAATATTTTGAATCTGGGAAGGAAGTTAGTGGCGAAATAATTCGTATTTTAGACAAAGGCATTATTATTCAGCTCGAGATGGATGTTGAAGGCATTATACCGTTTGGTAAGATGTCTAAAAAAGATCGTAAATCTCTTGCAAGTCAATACGAGGTCGGAGCTAACTTATCTGGAATAGTTATGAAAGTTTCGCCTGAGGATAAAAAAATAATCTTATTTAAAGAAGAACTTGCAGGTGGAGGGAGTGCTCAATCCGCAACTGATGAAGTAAAAGATTATCTCAATAATCAAAAAATTGATACTGGTGATAAGATTGATATTCCTCAAGAACTTTTAGATAATGCAAAAGATGCTGAAAAAGAAGACAAACCTTCAGAATCTGATTAGACTTTAATTATTTAATAGAATTTCTATTGGTTATTTGAAATAATGAGCAAAACAAATGTTTTAAGTTCATTTCTCAATCGTATTTTTTTTCCTGTTGGTGCTTTTTTTCTTGCTACATTGCTTTGGCTTTTTGTCGTAAGTGGTAACCAATACACTATGATGTTAGATATGCCAATTGAAGCCAGGAACTTAAACTCTCAAAAAACTTATTTAGAAGAAGTTCCTGAATACGCTTCAGTTATTTTAAAAGGTAAGGGNAGGGATTTATTTAAAAGTTTTCTTTTAAAAAATTATTCTGATTTTAAACTAGTTATAGATCTCGATGGTATATCTCAGGATTATGAGTTTATTTTAAATGAATACTTTGATAAGAATCCAAGCAAGGTTGTNCTTCCTTCTTCGCATAATGTTAGTTTTATAGAAGTNGTTTATCCTAATCGCATTAAAATAAGTTTNGATGAGNTAATGGAAAAGGTNGTTCCTATTCNATCAAATATTAAAGAAGTAATCAAAGATGGGCATGTAAAAATTAATAAAATANAATTTAAACCAGATAGTATACTTCTNATTGGTCCAAAGGTNGAGCTAGATAGAATAAATAATGTTNANACAATAATAGATACAATAGATAANATNTCAAAAATTANTAGCGGTCAAATTGATTTATTAGTACCAAATAGNTTNATTAANTATTCTTTTGANAAAGTAGATTATCTTTTAAATGTTCAACAAATNAGTGAGCGAATAATAGTTGATATTCCAGTTAAGGTAATAAATAAAATAAAAGGAATTAGAGTTTTTCCCTCTCCCCAGACAGTTTCTTTAGTNGTTGTTGGAGGAGTTAATCAAATATCGNAAATAANACCCNNAGATATATCTGTAATTGTNGATTTTAAATTATGGGAAATAGATAAGAATTTTTATAAGCCGGAGGTAGAAATTCCTTTNAATATATTANATTGGAAGAATTTATCACCTAGGTCTATCGAGCTNGGGGTAGCTAGGGAGGCTAAATGATTGTTCTAGGAATTGAAACTTCATGTGATGAAACTGCTGTTTCTGTTTGTANAGNTGGTATAATATTATCAAATATCGTTGGATCNCAANTGGTACATACTGAATTTGGNGGAGTAGTTCCTGAAGTAGCTTCTAGAGANCATGAGAAGTTGTTAAATAATATGGCNATTGANGCTATTAATAGTGCTAATATTAAAATTAATGAAATAGAAGGAATAGCAGTAACAAATGGTCCTGGTCTTGCTGGTGCATTACTAACGGGTGTTAGTTTTGCTAAGGGCTTAGCAATTGGGCTAGGCGTTAAAATAGTTTCAATTAACCATTTAGAGGCTCATATAATAGCGAACCTATTAGAAAATAGTAAAGATGTTAGATTCCCCTTTTTGTGTTTACTAGTTTCAGGGGGGCATACTCAATTATGGTTAATTAAAGAATTAGAAGATTATTTATTATTAGGTGAGACTAGAGATGATGCGGCAGGGGAAGCGTTTGATAAGGGAGCTAGAATTTTAGGACTTGGTTACCCAGGAGGGCCTGAAATTGAAAAATGTGCAAATAGTGGAAATGAAATTAAAATCAATTTTCCAAGAGCTCTAATTAAAAGTAAAAAAATAGAATTTAGTTTCAGTGGCCTTAAAACATCTTTGCTTTACTACATGGATTCTTTTAAAGAATCTAATGAATGTAATCTAAATGATGTTGCTGCTAGTTATCAAAAAGCAATAATAGATTGTTTAATTGCAAAAATGAAACTTGCTATAGAGCAAACAGGAGTAAATGTAATTTCGATTGCTGGCGGAGTAGCTAAAAACAAGTTATTAAGAGAATTAATTAATAAAAATTTAAAAAGTAATAAAATTATTTTTCCAGATTTAAAGTATTGTACAGATAATGCAGCGATGGTTAGTTATTTAGGTGAAAAAAAATTTAAACTAGGAAAACATTCCAATTTTAACTTCAGTATTAATCCAAATTTTGATTCAAAAATAAGTTGAATTTAATAATTAATACTTCATCCGATTTAATAATTATTGTCTTTTTATTTTCAACTTTAATTTTATACTTTTCTTTCAAAAATATTATCTATTCAAAAGGTGTTTATTTAATTATTTTTCTTAGAATTTTAATTTTAACCTTGTTAATAATTTTATTAATTAATCCAACTTTTGAATATAGGGGTGAAAGAAATCTCAATATGCCCTGGCATGTTTATGTTGACAAATCATTAAGTATAAAAAATCATAAACAGCCTTCCTCAATATCATATAAAAATGGAATTCAAAAATTTTTAACTAAAATTCAAAAGAAAGGCGTGAATGTTGAAACATTCTCTTTTGGTTCGGTTTTAGATACTATTGAAAATATTTCTGATTTGTACTTAGATGGCAACTCTACTAACCTAGGCTTAGTCTTTGATCATATTGATTATAATTATCAAAATAATCTTGCAGGAATAATTATTTTTACTGATGGTCAAGTAAATCAGGGGCCTCCTATTCAACAATATTATAATAAAAACCATAAAATACCGGTTCATATAATAGGAATTGGAGACACTACTCCAATGCAGGATGTATCAATAAAATCTGTGGATATACCTCCTCTTTGTGCAAAAGGCGAAAATATAAATATTGATGTAAAAATTTCTAGTTTAGGTAGTATAAATGAAAAAATAAATGTTACTTTATTTGATGAAGATGGTAAGTTGATTGGTTCAAAAATTATTACAATCGCCGGGAACCAAACTGTGGAGGATGTGCGTTTTCAAATTACCCCAAATAAAATTGGTGAGAATAAATTTTTAGTAAAGTGCAATGCTCTCGCACAGGAAATAAATATTCAAAATAATCAGCAAAAAATAACATTACATGTAATGAAAGATCAGTATAATATTGCTTTAGTGACTGGAGCGCCTAGTTATAATACTGGATTATTAAAAAACTATTTTATAAAAAAAGGTAATAACCTAGTTGATCATTATGTAATAAATAATAAAAATTTTAATCAAAAAATTAAAGTATTTTTAGAAAAAAAATATGAGATAGTTATTTTTGATAATAATCCAGTCTTTTCGAACGCGAAAAAATGGGAATCAATAGCTAGGGTATTTGCGAAGAAGTTATTATCACACAATTCTAGTTTTTTTATAGTACCGGGTCCTGAAATTGATGTCAATTCATTAAATAGGTACTTAAAAATTATTGATTTAGAAGCAGAACCAAACCAAAATGATCTAAAAAATAATAAAAAATGGAAATTTATAAGTGCATGGCACAAGCTATATTCAGTTTATAATCAAGAAAACCCAATTAGCAATTCTGATTTAATTCCACCTCAAAACCCTGCCTTTCAAATGTCAAACAATATTGAAGATGAAAATATTAATGCATATGCAAAATATATAGGCTTTGAGAAGGAAAACCCTTTATTAATACTAGGTGAAAAACATTTAATAAGGTACGCAGTCTGGAATTCTATAGATTTATTTGCTCTTAATTATATGCCTTTAAACTCTGGTACTGAATTTTTATTTGAAAACTCAATAAAAAAAATAACTAATTGGTTATTGAAAAAAAGTAATAATAATGAATTAATTTTTAGAACAGATAAAAATTCTTATCAGCATGGAGAACCAGTTTCTTTAAGCGGTATAGCCTCTGATATAAATAATAAGGATAAAATGAAAGATGGGATTGTTGAATTATACCATAATAATAAGTATGTCGGCTCTAAACCTTTATTTTTTAATTTAAACGAAAATGTTTATAAAGCAAATTTTTGGGCTCCAAAGCCAGGGAAAATTGATTATAAAGTTAAAATGAATATAGATTTAGAAAGTTATGAAGTAAGTAGTGGAACATTTAATGTGCAAGAAAGTCATATAGAACTAAATAGTATATTTTTGAATGAAGATAAATTAATTAATTTAAGTAAGCCATCAACTAGTGGCTCTTTCAGGTACTGGAGCAATACTGATGATTTAATTAATGTTATAAACAATATAAAAAAGGTAGAATCCTACATCGCTGTTTTACCATTAAGATATAATTACATTTATATTTGTTTTATAATCATATTATTNTATATAGAGTGGTTTTATCGAAAGAAAATTAGATTAAACTAATTTTATAAAAATTTAAAAGACATTAAAAATATATGAAAAATATAACAATTATTGGAACTGGTTATGTTGGTTTGGTTACAGGTGTCGGTTTATCAGAATTTGGGAATAAAGTAATCTGTGCAGATGTTAATGAAAATAAAATTTTGGAACTTAATTCTGGCAGAATACCAATTTATGAACCAGGATTAGAAGAAATCATCAAACGAAATGTAAAAAATAAAAAATTGTTTTTTAGTTCTGATATCTCCTCGTCAATTAAAAAATCTGAAGTTATAATAATCGCTGTAGGTACTCCACAATTAGAAACTGGAAAAGCTGATATGCAGCACGTTGACTCTGTTGTTAAAGCAATTAAGGAAAATTTAAATGGGTATAAAATAGTATGTACTAAAAGTACAGTGCCAATTGGTACTGGTAAAAAAATAGTTAATACCTTGAAAAATAGTTTTAAAGAAAATTCTGATTTTAACTATGTTTCTAATCCAGAATTTTTAAGAGAGGGTTCTGCAATAAAAGATTTTCTATGGCCAGATAGAATTATCATTGGTACAAATAGCATAAATGCTTATGAAGTAATGTGTGATGTATATAGGCCATTATTTATAAACAAAAGCCCGATTAGTCATACCTCTGTTGAAACAGCTGAAATGATAAAATATGCTTCTAATTCATTTTTAGCTTTAAAAATTAGTTATATTAATGAAATTGCAAATCTTTGCGAATTAGTAGGTGCAGATGTACATGATGTCGCGAGTGAAATGGGAAAAGATGGAAGAATCAGTGGAAAATTTCTGCACCCTGGGCCAGGATTCGGTGGCTCTTGTTTCCCCAAAGATTTAGAGTCTTTATCATCTATTTCAGATGAGCATGGTGTCAAAATGGATACACTAACAGCTGCAATAACAGCTAATAGAAAACAAAAAAAACAAATGTGCAATAAGTTAGAAAAACTTCTTACAACAGGTATAAAGGATAAAGTGATTGCTGTTCTAGGTTTATCTTTTAAAGCAAATACTGATGACATTAGAGAGTCCTCATCTATAGATATGATTAGTTTTATCTTATCNATGGGCGGAAATGTNAGAGCATATGACCCTATTGCCAACAATGCAATGTCTCAGCTGTTTTCAAATATTTCCTANTTTAAAGATGTATATGAGNCTATCAAAAAAGCAGATGCTTTNGTTNTCATGACTGANTGGAATGAATTTAGATCTCTTGATCTAAAAAAAATTANAAACNTTATGAATGGAAANATTATTTTAGATACAAGAAANATTNTGANTATGAAGGAACTTTCTAGTTTAGNTTTTGTTTACGATAATGTGGGAAGGATTAAAATTTAAATTGTTTTTTGAGCAACAATCTTTAGATGGCGTTTACATTATTAGACCCAAAANATTTGAAGATGAAAGGGGNCATTTTTTTGAATCATTTAGGCANTCAGAATTTTNTAATAAGTTNAATAAAAATTTTNTCCAGGATAANNAAGTTTTTTCTAAAGAANCTAATATNATAAGGGGCTTNCANTATCAAATTGATANGCNTCAAGGTAANTTAATNCANGTTGTNTCNGGTNCNATAAAAGATATAGCTGTNGATGTAAGAGNNGGNTCTCCAANTTTTGGAAAAAGTTTTNCANCTANATTAACTNCAGAAAATCATAAAATNTTATATGTGCCNGANGGCTTNGCNCATGGNTATTTAGTNTTAGAGNAAAATACAATNGTNCAATATAAATGTACNAATTATTATNATNTTGAATCAGAATNTGGTNTNANATGGNATGANCCTGANATTAANATTGANTGGGGTATATCTNANCCANTACTTATCTNANAAAGATAAAATNCTNCCCNNNTTAAAAATGCAAAAAAATCTNCCTAANTTTTGAAAAATGTTTTANTTACAGGCGGTTGTGGGTTTATTGGCTCAAATTTTGTTGAATATTTAGCNNNTANAGANGAATACCATATTGTAGTTTTAGATAAACTAACTTATGCTGGTAATNTNAAAAACTTAGAAGCCGTTNATANTCTTAAATATACTTTTATNAATGGAGATATTTGTAATAAGAAAGTATTAAATGANTTATTTGAGAAATATAAATTCTTTGCAGTATTTCATTTTGCTGCAGAGAGTCATGTAGACAGGTCCATAGATAGTCCAAAGCAATTTATACAAACTAATATATTTGGTACATTTAATTTATTAGAAGTATCGAGGTTTTATATGAATAAATTAGATCCTGAATTTAAATTTATTCATGTATCAACAGATGAAGTATATGGAGACTTAAATGATGACGAATTTTTTAAAGAGTCTACTCCTTANAATCCTAGTTCACCATATTCTGCATCAAAAGCATCTTCGGATCATTTAGTTAGTGCATGGGGTAGAACATATGGAATTTCATCATTAATTACTAATTGTTCAAATAATTATGGAGGATTTCAATTTCCTGAAAAATTGATACCGCTTATGATTATAAATTGTATTGATTGGAAAGAACTTCCAATTTATGGTGATGGTCAAAATATTAGAGATTGGCTCTATGTTGAAGATCATTGTCGTGCGATTGAACTTGTATTCAAAAAAGGTAATTTAGGACATACNTACAATATTGGTGGTAATAACGAAATAAAAAATTTAGATATTGTAAATATTATTTGTGAATTAATGAATGAATTAAAACCTTCAAAAAATGGAGACTATAAAAATTTAATTACATTTGTAAAGGATAGACCAGGGCATGATTATAGGTATGCTATTGATTCAACAAAAATACAAAATGAACTCGGATGGAAACCAATTGAAACTTTCACGACCGGTATAAGAAAAACTATAAAGTGGTATCTTGAAAATGAAATTTGGTGGCGAGAAATACAAAATATGAAATACCATCAAGAAAGATTAGGAACTTAAAAACTATGAAAGGTATAGTATTAGCTGGAGGAAGTGGGACGAGGCTTTATCCATTAACAAAAGTGGTCTCTAAGCAACTTTTACCTGTCTACGACAAACCTATGATTTATTATTCCTTATCAATTTTGGTACTTTCTGGAATAAAAGATATAATGATAATCTCAACTCCCAATGATATAGGACTATATGAAAAATTATTTTTAGATGGTTCTGACTTAGGTTTAAATATATCATATAAAGTACAACCTAGTCCAGACGGATTAGCTCAAGCTTTTATTTTAGCAGAAGATTTTATCGGAGATGAAAATGTAGCACTTGTTCTAGGAGACAATATTTTTTACGGTTCAGGTTTTTCAAAAATATTAAAAAATTGTGTAAAAATTGTAAATGAACAGAATAAAGCCCTAGTTTTTGGATATGAGGTAAATGACCCAGAAAGATATGGTGTCGTGAATTTTGATGAAAATGATAATGNCTTAAGTATTGAAGAAAAACCAAATAAGCCAAAATCAAATTATGCGGTAGTCGGATTATATTTTTATCCTAATAGTGTGATCGAAATANCAAAAAATGTTAAGCCTTCGAATAGAGGAGAACTAGAAATAACTTCTGTTAATTCTTACTACCTTGATAATAAAAATTTGAGAGTAAAGATTCTTGGCAGGGGATTTGCATGGCTAGACACAGGTACTGTAGATGCTATCAATAACGCATCAAATTATATTAGAACTATTGAGGAAAGACAAGGTCTTAAGATTTCTTGTCTTGAAGAAATTGTTTATAAAAATAATTTTATAAATGAACATCAACTAGAATTATTAATTCAAAAATTACCTAAGGATTATGCTAATTATTTACGTAGATTATTAGTCTAATGATTTATGTTAAAAATGTTATCAATCTTCGGTAAAATAGTTCTAGCCATTTTATTTTTCGATAGTGCCCGGGCACAAGATACCCGCAGTTTTGGTTATTTTGATTCAAGTATAGAAACTAAGTCAGATCTTAAAAATACAGAATTGATGTCTAATAGTTCTGTATCAGCATTAGAAAAATCAATAAATCCTAATGAATATATCATTGGTCCTGGAGATGTCTTAGGTATAAATATCAATACTATTGAAAGAATGTTTTTTTCTTCTTTAGTAGGTCCTGTTGGCGATTTGCTAATTCCCGGAGTTGGATCTGTCCAAATTTCTGGTTTAAGTCTAGATAGTTCAATTACTTTTATTGAAAAAAGAATTTTAAAAACATTTAAAAATGCTGATATTGATGTTTCTTTGATAGCTTTAAAATCTTTCAAGATTTCATTACTTGGTGCATTAAATGAACCAGGTTTTGCCACAATTCAGGCTTTAACTCGTTTAGATGAAGCAATAAGGCTTATAGGTGGTCTTCACAAGGATGCAAATGAAAAAAACATCCAAATTACAGAGAAAAACGGTGATATTTTTGTTGTAAATATTGAAAAATATTTATTAAATGGTGATCTTGAACACAATCCGGTTTTAAATGAAGGGGATAGAATCAAAGTTTTTTTTAATTTAGATGATAAAAAAAATTCTATCAATGGTTTAACACTAAAGAAAACACCAATTTTAGTATCTGGGTTTGTTAATAATCCTGGGGCTATGAAATATTTCCCTGGTTATAATGTTTCTGATTACATTGGTCTTGCTGGAGGAATTTCAGAAACAGGTAGCACCAGAAAAATTTTTTTGTTTAGAAAAAACAAAAAATTTAAAGCAAATTTTTCAGATATAGTTTATCCAGGTGATCAAATATTTATACCTGAGGGTTCATTTAGTGTCGTTTTTGGTAAAAATAGTTTTCTCCAAAATATAACGGCATTGTTTTCAATTATCTCTACTTATACAATTATCTCTGATAGAATTGGTAAAACATAAAATGAAGTTAACATCTCACGAAAAAAAAATACTCGAGTTGATTAATCAATATCCTGATATTATTAAAGATCCTATATCGAGAAAAAAANTTGCAGAAAAATATAGTTTATCAGAAAAGACCTTAAGAAACAGAATCGGCGATTTGAAGAAATATGGTTTCATAAGAAAAGACACAATTATGAACCATAAACCTATAGGTAATCAAAATGATGGACTAGATTTATTANNTTTTTCAACTTTAATATGGNNGAATAGACAATTTCTTATTAAAAATTTTTTTTTAGTTTCTATTTTATCTTTTATCATNGTTTTNTCTCTTCCAAAAACCTTTACATCAACAGCTATATTAATGCCGCCTACTTCTGAATCTGGTGGAATCGGAAATCTGATGGGTGCTCTGTCTAGCCTGCCTTTTTCTGGTCTTACNTCAAAAACAAACGATGAATCCTTAAGTATAATTGCAATTTTAAAGAGTAGAACATTATTTGAAAAGGTTATAATTAAATTTGATCTTTTAAAATTTTATGAATTATCAAATATGGATAAAGCCCTTGTTGCATTATCAAACAATACTTCATTTGAGGTCCTTGAAGAAGGCACTATAAAGATAACAGTTAGTCTAAAAACTAAATACTTCCATAAGGACGAAAGTGAAGAAGTTATAAAAGTCTTATGTAGGGATATGGTCGACTATTTTATTGAACAATTAGATTTAATTAATAAATCATTGAAAACAGAAAAAGCGTCATTTCATAGAAAATTCATTGAACAGAGGTATAAAAATAATCTTGATGATTTGAAAGTTGCAGAAGATAGTTTGAGAATGTTTCAAGAAAAATATAAAATGATTGCATTACCTGAGCAAACTTCAGCTGTTATTGAAGCCGCGTCAGCATTAAAAGCGCAAATTCTCTCTAATGAGGTAAAATTAGGAGTTATGATGGGTGCATTAAATGCTACTCATCCTGATATTGCAAACATCAGAAAAGAGAATGTTGAGCTGAATAAAAAAATGATTGAGCTAGAATATGGAGAGAATATACTTAATTATGAGCAAAGTAATTTGTTTCCTAGCCTCTCAAATGTTCCAGATTTAGGAATAAAATTAGTAAGATTAAAGAGAGAGGTAGAAATACAAAATTCACTATTTGTTTTTTTAACTCAACAATATGAAGAAGCTAAAATAAAAGAAGCTAAAGACACGCCAACAGTTCAAGTTTTAGACCACCCTAAAATACCATATCAAAAAAGTGCCCCGAAAAGATTATCTATTTTGCTTATTTGTGTGTTTATTTTGATGTTTTTAAATATTCTTTTCATAATAAATCGATCTGAGCCTAAATATTAGCATTTTAACTTAATTTTTCTAGCGTTATTTGATGATTAGTGATTTTTTAGTTAGGTATTTTAATGTCACCATCCTTATCATGTTGTCATCGATATTTGGGCCAATAAGAAGTGTATTATTAGGTAGAATGTTAACAATCAATGATTTTGGAACTTATTCATTGGCACTGACGGTTATTGGATTTTTATATCCCCTTTTGATGTTTGGTCAACAAAGAGGAATCATTAGGTTTTTTAATAGACATAACGTAGTGGAGTACAATTGGATTAAACCTATACTAACTCTAATTGGAGTTGCAATTTTTGTTGGTATAATCTTAATTAATTTTATCTCGCTGTTTTATAATACTGATAATTCATTCATTTATTTTTGTTTATTTGCATTTATTTGTTCAATAACTGCAGAACTATTAGCATTCATTGTAATTTCATCAGGTAGTCACGAAATTGGACTAATCATTCAAAGATCCATTAGAGTGATTCTTACATTATTCGTTATTGGTTTTTTCTTTTCTAAAAATTCTAGTTTGGCTATGGTATTTTACACTCTTGGAAGTATTCATATTTTATATGCCTTGACTGTTTATAGGTATGTGATAAAAAAGGTGGAAATAGGTGTAAAAAGATTTCCTATCTCCGCTCGTAAAGAAGGATTATTTTTTTCTATTTTAGATGTTGTACTTATCACCAATTCGTATGGCATAAACTTTATTATTGGAGCTATTTTGTCAATAAATCATTTGGGTGCTTTTTATGCATTATGTATAATTTTAAGGGTCTATGATGCATTTATACAAGCTACTGATTTCGTGGTTATGCCATCTGCTAGGATTCTAGATAAGCAAGGATTAATTGTAATCACTTCAAAGAATTTTTTTATTGGTTTAATAATCAGTGCTTCATTTGTTTTGGTTGGAGAACCTTTATTATCAGCTTTATACCTTGGTAAATTTGATTCATATTTATTTTTGATACGGTTTATATGCGTTTTAGGTTGGCTAAAAATTATGGATATAATACCATCAAGTATCATCGGAGGTATGTCAAACACTAAAGTTTTGAAAAGATATACTTTTTTAAATGTNGGATTGTCAATAATAAGTTTACCTTTTTCAATTTATCTAATTTACAATTATGAACTAATTGGAGCTGTAATATCTTTAATTCTTTTAACTTTAATAAGGGCTGTGTTTGGGTTTGGAATTTTATTAAGTACATTTAGGTTTATAAAATAATCAAATGGGCTAAATGATTATTTTTAGTTAATGCTGCATAATTAATTAGAATATATCTTTTGAAAATTAATTTATCAATTTTTTTAATGTTATTTACTAACATAATATTGTCAGATTTAAATATTTTATTATTTTTATTGAAAAAAGTTTTAAAAAATAATTTTTTTTGATTTTTAAAAGAGAGTCAGAGGTAACTATAAAAAAGTATATTAAAGATTTTTTAAACGAGAATTTTAAATTTGTATTTCAAATTCGTGATAAAATAGATCAGTTCATATTTGGCAAACTTATCAATCCACTTATTTCTGAGTTAAATGATACTATAGATTCAAATATTGATACAATTTTAGATTTAGGTTGTGGTTCGAATTCACCTATGGGGTATTTTAAAAATAAATTAAAAAGGTTGGTAGGTGTTGATTTGTTTATTCCAAGCTTAAACTTAAGTNGTAAAAATAAACTTCATCATGAATATTATGAAATTGACATCTTATCATCTATTGATCATTTTGAAGAAAATTCGTTTGATTGTGTTGCGTTAATCGATGTTATAGAACACCTCAAAAAGCAAGACGGCCTTAAATTAATCAAACAAATGGAAACTATTGCAAGAAAAAAAATAATAGTTTTCACTCCTAATGGATTTTTAGAACAAAGCCCATTTGATGGTAACGAATATCAGCGTCATATATCTGGCTGGGAAGTTGAAGAAATGCAGCAAATGGGTTTTGATGTTATTGGTATAAATGGATATAAACCACTAAGAGGAGAGAGGGCAAATATTATTAAATGGCCTACAATTTTTTGGAAACGTATTTCTTATTTATCCCAGCTAATTGTTAAAAATAGACCAGAATATGCTTTTCAAATTCTATGTGTGAAAAATTTATAAATAATTTNACTATACTTTTATTTGTAGGTAAATGGCTGTCTCCGGTATACTTTATCCTTTTCATTGATGGCTAATCTAATTACTGTACTGGATATTATTTTAATGCTTCCGATTGTAGCTAAAACAAGTTCAAGAANGAAATAAAAATGTATGATATAATTGTTAAAAATTTCAATACTTTTGACGATGGTAATAAACTAATTCCTGTTTTAAATACATTTNTAACCTGTGGATTATTTTTACTGATTGAAGATCAAAAGAATTTGGTTTTCTTCATTTATATTTTTCTTTCAATGCTAACAATTATCAATACAAAAAATCTTTTATATATTTTTTTTAGCTCAATTTGGATTAGCCATAAATTATATTTTGAATTAGGATCAATTATTATAAGGTTAAGNGATATAATGATTNTGTTTATCTTTATTTCTTGGCTAATTAATTCTCTTTTTAAAAAATCATTAATATTAGATAAACCTAAAAAAAATGATTATGTGATAATTGGGCTTACTTTTTTTTGTATCTTTTCTCTGTTCACTAGTTTAAATAAAATTTCCACTGTTATTGAAATAATTCAAATAATTCAACTTATATTTTTATTTTATTTAATAAAAACTATAACTGATCCTGGAGTTGATATTAAATATTTTATGAAAATTACCACTTATTTTGGGTTAGTTAATGCTTTTTGGGTTTACAGTAGTGTTTTAAAAAACGGTATAGGTGATAGGTATATCGGGATATTAGATATATTGCCAATTGAGTTACCTTATTCTTTAGCTTTTTTATACATTTATTTTATTTTTGAGAGAAAAAATTCTCAAAAAATCATTTATTTTTTTTTAATATTATTTTTATTGCTGGCTCTTATTTTTTCTATGTCCAGAGGTTCTATCATAATTGCATTTGTAATGTTTGTAACTATTAATTTATGTTTTTTTAAAGGTAGTGAAAATTTTTTTAAATTGATTTATGTTTTTATTTTTGCAGCTTTGATATCTATTTCATTAATATCATCAAATAATACAATGTCGGACCGGTTTGGATCTATTTTTAAAGGCGGAGAAAATAGAAATATGCGACTTTACAACTGGTATTCTTCATATTTAATTCTTAAAGAATATCCATTCACGGGAGTGGGGCTTGGGAATGATAAGGAATATTTAAAATCATTTTTACCGGAATCATCTCCAGAAATAGTAAAAAAATTTGGTGGGGATAGTCCACACAATGAAATACTTCATTTCGGTATTCAATTAGGAGTTTTAGGTATTTTATTTTCAATATATTTTTATTTTAGCTTAGTTAATAAATCNTTTTGGCTATTAAAAAAAAATAAGCATTATGANCCTAAAATTATGATAGCTCTCTTTTCTACAACCTTGGGATTATCTGTCTTCAGTATTGCAAATGATACTTTTCTTGCTGGGCAAGGTGCTTTCGTTATTATTCTGCTAGCATTTATTGATAAAATATATGATGATAATTTTGTTATAATTAAAACCCTTAAATGAAAACATCTATTATTATAGTAACATATGATTCTCAAACAGAAATAAGATTATGCCTGGAATCGCTATATACTCATTTAAAAAATTTTGAATTTGAAATAATTGTGGTTGATAATAATTCTAAGGACAGTACGAAGAAAATAGTAAAAAATAATTTTAAAAGCGTAAAGGTTATTGAGAATGAGTCTAATAGAGGATTTTCGGCAGCAAACAACCAAGGCGCTAAATTAGCAAAAGGTGATTTTTTATTTTTTTTAAATCCTGATTCCGTCCTAAGTGAAAATGTTATAGAAAAATTATTAAAAGTATATAATGNNAACTTAAATGTAGGTATTGTTGCTCCTAAAATAATTGATGAAAATCATGATTTTGTTGAGTCTACAGGCGATTATCCAAATTTTTTTTCACTTACCTATGAGCTATTTGGAATGTACTTGTTTCTGCCATTAAGTCTTTTTGGATATAGGCATACAAATATTATTGAAGATAAAAACATTTATGGATGGGTATCAGGGGCATGTTTTTTAATCAAGAAAGATTTTTTTACTTCTTTAGATGGTTTTGATGAAAATTTTTTCTTGTATTATGAAGATACAGATCTTTGTTTAAGAACGAAAAATATTTTAAAGAAAAATATATTAATTACCAATGAGGTAAATGTTATGCATATGGGAGGTAAAAGTTCAATTGACGACAGTTATTTATCAAAGAAATCTAGTTACAGGTCTAAANTATACTATAGTAGAAAGCACATAGGGTTTTTTAGTTATCTCATTTTAATACCTCTATCTTATTTAGCAATAATTATAAAATTAATTGCTTTGATAATATCAAGAAAAAGCAANGAACAAATATTTTCTCAATTTAAAGTTTTTTTTAATCTTCTGTAAAGATTTAAATATTCATCTAACATTTTTTCAAGTCGAAAATCTTTACTTCTGATAAATGCATTTTCCCCTAAATTTTTTCTAAGATCATATGAATTTATCATTCTAGATATTTTACCTGCGATGTCATCGGAATCATTTGGATCTATAAATAAAGCGCAAGGCGGGCTCGAGTAAACAATATCTTTAAGACCATCAATTTTGCTAGCTATAATTGGCAAAGAGCAATTCATCGCTTCAACTGCTGCTAAACCAAAACCTTCCCACTTGGAGGCTATAATAAAAATATCTGAATTTTTTAANAGTTCCCATACATTATCAATGTGTCCAACAAGAAAAATTTTTTCCTCNAGATTAAGGTNCTTTATTTGTTTTAATAAATCTTTATTTAAATTTCCTTTCCCTGCGATAGTCCAAGTAAAATCTAAATTTTTAATCTTGCTGAAACTCTGAATTGTTTTAGAATAATTTTTAGATTTTTCTAATCTACCTACAGATACTATTTTAATTTTTTTTCTTTTTTTATTTCTAATTATTAGTTCTTTATTTTTTAATTCAACACCATTGTTTACAACAATTATTTTTTCTTTAAAAAAAGGAATCCATAAGCCGAGCTGCTTTTTTACCCCTTCACTAATAGCAAAAATGTATCTATAATTCCTAAAAGTAATGAAATCGATTAATTTGCCCAAAAATAATTTCCTCCTCCTGTTGTAAGTGCTATGTTCCGTACAGACTAGAAGAGATTTTGTAAAACCAAAAAATTTTAAAATGGAACAATAAAATGTTGAAGGAAATAAATGGACGTGAACGATGTCATAATCCTCTACATTATTTTCAAAGTACTTTTTTATAGCTAAAAAAGCTTTAATACTATATGGGTTTTTTAAATTTGCGGACTCACAACCAATTATTCCACCATCGCACTTTAATACTCCAAAGCAAGAAGAATTAAATTGATTGTTAATCAAATGTTTATGAATGTTTAAGGCGATACTCTCGGCTCCGCCGATTTTTTTACCGTAACTATTAATGATTTGGTGAACTTTCATAAATTAATAAGAATATTTAAATCTAATATTTATAGCTACTAATGTTATACATTTGTATAAGNTATGGACTAGTAACTTCATAATTTAATATATATTTCTTTAAAAAAAATTAATGAGCAAAAAAATAAAATTAATCCACTTTATTACTCATNTACCGNTTGGNGGAGCTCAAGACAATACTCTTTACACATTAGAACTTTTAGATAAAAAGAAATATGATATATACCTTTGTTGTAATTTTAAAGGAGAACTGGTTGGTAGAGCTAAACGAATAAAACACATTAANTTAATCAATGTTCCGTACCTNCGAAGGGATATAAACCTATATGATGATATCCTTGCTTTTTTTAAAATTTATAACATACTTAAAGAGGGTTCATTTGATATCATTCATACCCACAGTTCAAAAGCTGGCTTAATTGGAAGAGTTGCAGCAAAACTAAACAAAGTCCCAATCATCATTCACACAGTTCATGGATTTCCTTTTAATGATTTCATGTTTTATTTAAAAAGAAAACTTTTCATTTATATTGAAAAATCATTATCAAATTGGACTGATGTATTAGTTACCGTTTCTAACTTAAATAAACAAAAGATAGTTGATTTAAAAATCTCAAATGAGTCTAAAATACATAATATCTATAGCGGTATTGATCTTGATTTATTTAAAGATAAAAAGGATTTAAGTTTCAGAAAAAAATTAAATATTTCTTGTGAAAAAGTGCTGATTGGCTCTGTGGGAAGGCTGTCTTACCAAAAAGATCCCATAACTATGATAAATGCCTTCAAAATTGTTAGTGATCAATTTTTAAATGCCCATTTAGTCTTAGTTGGTGATGGAATATTGAAGAAAGAAATAGTCAATAAATTAAATGAATTCAATTTAAATGAAAGAGTGCACCTTACCGGTAACATAAATGACCCATGGAAAATTTATCAGAGCATTGACTTGTTCATTATGAGTTCTATTTATGAAGGGTTAGGAAGGTCTTTAACTGAGGCTCTGTGTTGTGGTGTCCCTGTAGTTTGTACTGAAGTGGAAG
Organism: Candidatus Pelagibacter sp. TMED153; assembly: GCA_002169935.2. The sequence goes on from NHHC02000007.1 coordinate 19,130, forward strand.
GGGTTCCAGAGATCGTAAAAGATGGTATTACAGGATTGCTTGTAAAGCCTAAAGATANTGAAGGATTAGCCAATGGTATTATCGAATCGCTGGATAATATGGAAGACGCTAAAAAACGAGCATTGCGAGGGCAGAGGTTTGTTAATAAAAATTTTAGTGTAGTGAAAATGGTTGAAGATATCGATACTCTCTACAGTAATTTGATTTAAAATTATAAATTACCAATTTATTTCAATGCCTAAAATAAATTCATTANTATTTTGATTTTGANATCTAAAAACGTACCCATTTGGATTGTCAATATNTATGGTTCTGTATGTACTAATAAATTTAATCATATTAGTTATGTAAAAGTGGATTTGAATTTCCATAATGCTCTTTGAATAGTTTCGTTCTAAAAGTAATTTTGTACTAAAGTCATTATCTTTGTCGCGTTGATCATAATTATCATGAATATCTGATCCAAGACCAATGCCTTTCTGAATGTTTTCAATCGAGAATTTTGCTGTCAAATTAGGAGTTGGAACATAAAAAGATTCTACGCGCATCGAAACACTGCTAGGTCCATTTATAGCCCCAATTATAATGTTCCTATTAGAGAAAGAAAAATCAGGGTGAGTAAATGTCCAAGGTCTTGTTGCTGTATATTCTAACCTAACATCAGGCAGCTTCATATTTGGAAAAGAGTAGAACATTCCAAATTGATAAGAATATTTGTTACCCCACCAATCGCTAAATAAATTTTTCCATGAAAGTTCATCAAGAACTAACATATTATAAATAATTGCGCCTGGAAATAATCTATACCCGAAATCAAATGCTAATAAAATGTTATCAAGGTCTCCCAAATTATGCTCTTGAGCCCAAAAAAATGAAATAGGGTTTAAATAACCTAACTCAGGAGATCTATTACCGTAAACCACAATTTCTGAAATAGAAAACTTAAAATCATTGTTAGGATTGTATTGAATTCTGTGACCTGCAATGAATTTTTCTAACTTTTCATTATTTTTATGAGTTTCTTCTACCGATTTAGTATTCAAAGATCCATGAAAATATTCAAAATTAAATTTTTCAGATTTTTTTATGATATTAAAACGATTGAAAGGAATAGCGCTTGAAGATATAAGAGGAGAATTACCTGAGGACCATCCCCAAGAAAAAGGCCTATTTGATATTTCTAAGTCAAATATTCTGCCTTTGAAATAAAGGGAGGTATAGTTTCTGTACCAAAAGGTTGTATTTATTTCATCAAAATATTTTGTCCATTCGCCGTTGTAATCATCTGAAATCAAAATGTGNTTACCTNTATGANGAAACATTGAAAATCTTGAACTNATATATAACTTCTGTCCAATTATACCGTTGATTGTAAATTCATCGCTAAAAAGATATTCTGCTGAGTTTTGATCTGGTTGAAAAAGAAATTTTTCTTTAAAACTNATCCAAGACGTTGTGGCATCTGANCTTATTTTAAATAAGTAGTTTTTCTTAATATTCAAATTTTTATTTTTTAAAGGGTTAAAATAACTAAAAANTTTGTTCTTTTCTTTGGTAATTGATTTAGTGGTGTTTTTGGTAGGAATGTTTATGTCCCAAATACTTCGCATTATTAATTCTTCATTTTGATCTTCAAATAAGTTATTTAAATCAACAGAGCTTATATGATTTTTATCAAAATATTTTAAATCAATCTCTCCTCTTACAGCTAGCCTCTTTGCAATTATGTTTGAAAGATGATTTAATTCAGTAGGTATTTGACTAAATAAAATATTTTTGTTGTACAAAATTACAAGAAAAATGGTTTTAAGTATTATGTCTTTCATTATCGTTGCATTTACTACACTTGATTGGTAATTTTAAATTCCAATTTAAGGATTCCTATAGAAAAAAAACGCTATCAGTTTGTCAAAAAATAAATAGAAGAATTTTGCTTCATCTGGCAAGCCTGGAGGCGTCACTCCATAGTTGTTATTGACGTTAATTATCTTNTTTGATACTTATTNNATCAATTATAAAATGGAAATATTAAANCAATTNCTCGTTCGTNTNCCAAAGTGGATNATATCCTGGATTNTANTTNTNCTAGATNCGGTNGCTGGTTTNNTNGTAATNAAAAATATTTTCATTCAATTTGAATTNAATTATTCAGTNTNTTCAATTTTTATATCGTTACAANTTTTTTGGGGNTTTTTATTCTGGATNACAAATTTATANAGNGGAGATGCTCAAACTTCTAGATTTGTAGAGACNGAAAACTTGNTAAANCTCACCTTTTTTATTATGGCANCANCAGTTTTTTTAATTGGANTTGATGTNAATCTTGGACCTATACGNTCACAATATATTATNAGATATTGGATNTTCTTTNCTTCTTCTGTGATATTAATTAGATGGNTTGTTAGAACTATTCANAAATTTTTATTAAAAAAAGGNTTTGGTAGGCACANNGTAATAATNGTNGGNACNGAAGAGAGCTCTAANTACGTTACAGAAAAGNTATTAAACCATGGNCAANAACTTTATAATGTTATTGGTACAATAAAAGCNATTGATGAAANAAATAATGNTGAAAATANTTTAGTTCCTCAGCTTGGTAAAGANCAAGATATAAAAACTATAATTTCTAANAATCCNGTTTCAGATATTGTTATAGCCCTTGATAATATGGATCATAATCATATTATGAAATTAATATCAACAATCAATGGTGCTCCGGTTTCAATCAAAATTGTACCTGATTTATATGAAGTCATTAGTGGTTTGGCTAGCACTGAACAGATATCTGGATTGCCGCTTATAGAAGTTAATTTTCAAGAAAGTAATTGGTCAAGCTCTGGTATGAAACGTTTTTTTGATTTTTCATTAAGCTTTTTTTTAATTATTGTTTTAAGCCCATTTTTTGTTTTAATCGGACTTATGATAATGTTAAACTCAAAAGGACCTATAATCTATAGTCAAGAAAGACTAGGTTTTAAAGGAATACCCTATCGGATTTATAAGTTTAGATCTATGATTGTAAATGCAGAAGAAGAAAGTGGCCCAGTTTGGGCATCAGACGATGACCCAAGAATAACCCCAATTGGTAAGATATTAAGAAAATATAGGATTGATGAGCTACCTCAATTAATTAATGTTGTTCTAGGGCAAATGAGTCTTATTGGACCAAGGCCTGAAAGACCATATTTTACAAAAAAATTAAAAGAAAAATTTCCTCTCTATGATCGTAGATTTCGTGTTAGACCAGGAATAACTGGCTGGTCACAAATCAAACATCCTTCTGATATTGAAGAAGAGGATGTTCGGCAGAAGTTAAGGTATGATTTTTATTATATTGAGAATCTTAGTTTAAACCTGGATCTGAAAATTCTAATAAGCACTATCGTTGTTGTATTATCTGGTAAAGGTAGATAGTTCATCGTTAATTATTAATTTTTCAGCTAAAGTGTATTAGTCTACTTATAGTTATTTTATAAAATTTTTAAATTATTTAATTTTGGCATGAAATAACTTTTTAATTCCTAACTGAATAAAATTATGATTTCTATTAAAGACATTCGAGAAAATCCCCAACTTGTGCAAGACTTACTACTCAAAAAAGGATATGAAGGTTCTATTGAAGAGATAAATTCGATTGATAAAAAATTTAGAGTAATAACGAAAAACCTGGAAGAATCTAGAGCTAAAAAAAATGTAGTATCTCAACAAGTAGCAGAATCAAAAAGGATTGGTTCCAATGCAGATGATAAAATTACTGAAATGAGAAAGCTTGGTGAAAGTATAAAATCTTTAAAGGAAGAACTTGACTCAATAAAAAATCGCCTTAAAGTTAAGTTAGATGAAATACCAAATTTACCCCATGTATCCGTTCCGGATGGTGAAAGTGAAAAAGATAACGTTATAATTAGAGAGTGGGGACTAAAGCCTGATTTTGATTTTCAAGTAAAAACACATCAAGATCTAATTAGAGAGCTTAAACTTATAGATTTTGAAAGAGGTTCTAAAATTTCGGGAAGCGGATTCCCTCTTTATACTGGGCAAGGTGCAAAGCTTGAAAGGAAATTAATAAACTCTATGATAGACCACCATGTAGAGGAATATGACTTCAGTGAGATTTTCCCATCAGTGTTAATTTTAGAAGATTCAATGAGGACAACAGGTCAGCTTCCAAAATTCAAAGAAGATATGTACTTATCTGAATTAGATAATCTCTATTTAGCTCCTACCGCAGAGGTCCCTGTTACCAATATACATCGTGACGAAATTATTTTAGAGTCTGAATTACCTATAAATTATGTTGCTTACTCACCATGTTTTCGAAGAGAATCTGGCTCATATGGGAAGGATACTAGAGGATTGCTAAGGCTTCATCAATTTAATAAAGTTGAAATGGTAAAATTTGTTAAACCTGAAGATTCTTACGCCGCTCTTGAGGAGATTGTTTTGCAGGCTGAGTCAATTTTACAGTTATTAGGGTTAACTTATCGAGTNATTGAATTATGNTCAGGCGATTTAAGTTTTTCNGCGGCAAAATGTTATGANATTGAAATTTGGTCACCAGGTGAAAAGCAATGGCTAGAAGTNTCATCATGNAGCAATTTTGAAGATTTTCAGTCTAGAAGAGGAAAAATNAGATATCGATCTGAAGTAGATAAAAAAGTTAANCTNCTTCANACTCTGAATGGATCAGGGTTAGCTACTCCTAGGTTAATGGTAGCATTATTAGAAACATATCAAACCAAAAGTGGGAGTATAATTTTCTCTGANTCTGTTGCTGAGTTTTTAGGGATGAAAGAAATCAAGTAATTGTATTTCATTTGGCTTTTTATAGTAACAGCTTTTTGGACTATAATTTTTGGTATAGCTGTTATTTTAGCTTCACCTTTTGATTTTAAAAAAGGGAAAATATTAGGCTTTATTGTAAGATGTTGGGCAAAAACAATATTTAAAACTATNGGTATTAGGACTGAAATTACTGGCTTAGAGAATTTAGATACTTCTAAAAACTATATATTTGCTTCNAACCATGCTTCAAGTTTAGATATACCACTATTGNTAGGNTTTTTGCCTTTTTGGATTGTGCCAATATCTAAAATAGAACTCAAATGGATTCCTTTTTTGGGCTGGGCAATGCAAGCTGCAGGGCATGTTTTTGTCGATCGCAGGNACCACGATAGAGCTATGTTGTCAATTGAAAAAATCAATAAATCATTATTAATGACACCCAGGTCAATACTAATATTTCCTGAAGGATCTAGAACTAATGATGGTAGTGTTAAACAATTTAAATCTGGAGGGTTGAGTCTTGGAATATCTACTCAAATGCCTATAGTACCTATAGCAATAGATGGAACATTTGAATCATTGAATAAGAATTCAACAAAATTTATAAAAAAATTATTAACAATAAATATCGGTAATCCCATAACAACAAAAACATTTAAAAATAAAGATAGAAAAAAATTAACAAAAATTGTTTATGATAAAGTAAAAAACATAAAATATGAATGTAATTAGTGTAAAAGATATAAAAAGGATTTCATCAAATTATAAATCTAAAGGGCTTAAGATAGTGTTTACGAATGGTTGCTTTGACCTGCTGCATAAAGGTCATTTAGATTTGCTAAAAAAATCTTCAAAATATGGCGACAAATTAATTGTAGGTCTAAACTCAGATTCTTCTATAAAAAAATTAAAAGGAGCTTCTAGGCCAGTTGAAAATGAAATGAAAAGATTCCAAAAATTAATGGCTCTTAATTATGTAGACCATGTAATAATATTTGAACAAATAACCCCGAAGAAATTGATTTCTGAATTGAAACCAGATGTTTTGGTCAAAGGAGGTGATTACGAGTTAAATAATATTATAGGGGCTGATGAGGTTGTTTCAAATGGAGGTATTATTAAAATAATCCCTTTGACACCTGGTTTTAGTACCACTTCAATAATTAAAAAGCGATTTATATAATGACTTGCCCTTAAGTTTTTTAGATTATAATTTTTCTTCGCAAAATTCCCACAAACCACTATGCTACTATCATTTACAAGATTCTTATTTATATATCTACTTACTTTTTTTAGTTATTTCTCAACTTTAAATGCTCAGAACAATCAATTTCTAGGACAAAAAAAATCTTCATTTTCTAACANTGAAAAAGCAAGATTAGATGAAACTAGGAATAGGTTTCCTGAAATTTTACATGATGTAAAAATATTATTATCTGAAGTATTAATAGCTGACCACCATTTAGATACTCTAGAAGTAATTTATAATTTAAGCCGTATATACGATTTGTTAATGGAAGCAGATCAAATAGGAGATATGAATCAAGAAGATCAGGAGGAATTTGAGCGTTTTGAAAAATCATTTCTTGATATATATACTCATAAATTAAGTACAATTAAATCTTCTGATGCACCAGTTACTGCAGAGAGATTTCGCAGAGATATTACTGATGCTTTAGAACCGCTAGCTATCGAAATGGGTGATACTAAATTTATAGTAGTTGATGATAGAGATGGGCATATACCTTTAGTTAGAAATAAACAAGTTGATCAGTTTATTACGTACTTTACAACAACCAAAGGTCGTAAGCAATTTGCAATATGGCTAAAGAGGTATGAAGAATATAAAAATTTAATCCTTCCAATTCTTAAAGAACACGAAATGCCTGAGGAGTTAATGATTCTAGCAATGATTGAATCTGGATTAAACCCAAAAGCATATAGCAGAGCAAACGCATCTGGGATGTGGCAGTTTATCTATTCNACNGGGAAAAGTTATGGGCTCAAAAGAGATTGGTATGTTGATGANNGAAGAGATTTTATAAAGTCAACTCATGCAGCTTGCGAATACCTTAAGGATCTTAATGAGCAGTTTGATAATTGGTATTTAGCTTTAGCTGCATATAATTGTGGCGCTGGTAGAGTTTCAAGAGCATCAAGACTTCATCAAACATATGATTTTTGGCAAATGCATTCTCTCCCTAGAGAATCTAGAAACTATATACCTTACTATTTAGCAGCTGCAATAATAGCAAAAGATCCTGAAAAATATGGATTTAAAATTCCAAAAGTTAACCCTTTTGAATATGAAGAGGTTGTACTTGAAAATAGTTCTGACTTAGCTGTTTTAGCTAGGGTGGCTGGCATTAAGGTTAAAAAACTGCGTAATTACAATCCAGAATTAAGACAATCAGCCACGCCAACTGATAGTCCATATTTATTAAAATTACCTAAAGGGAAAAAAGAGCAGTTTTTAGCAAGGTGGAATTCAATTCCAGAAGCTGAAAGATTTGCTCCTCAATTTATTGTCCATAGAGTGAGGTATGGTGAAAGTTTATGGACGATATCAAAAAAATACGAAGCTTCAATTCATGATATTGCTGCTGTAAATAAGTTGAGAAATAGGCACAAGATTAAAGTGGGAAATAAGCTGAAGGTCCCAATGAAAGGCGCTACTTTAAGAACTTGGGGAACAAAAGATAATGGTGGCCCTGCAGGTCATTATAAAGTTACCTACAAAGTAAAAAGAGGAGATACTTTAGGTCAGATTGCAGAAGATTATAAAACTAATGCAAGTAAAATACGTAGGTGGAATAGATTAAAATATGGATCTAGTTTAATATACCCAGGTCAAAAACTTAAAATTTGGGTAAAGGAAGGATAAAATTATATGACAAAACAAAATATTATTGACATCGTTTCTGATGCAACGGGGTTGACAAAAGTTGAAACTGAAGCGGTCATGAATGGTGTTATGAAAACTATTGTCGATTCTTTAGCTGAAAATGACAGAGTTGAACTAAGAGGTTTTGGGACTTTTGGCGTAAAACACAGAATGCCTAAAAAAGCTAGGAATCCTGGTACAGGTGATGCAATATACTTGCCTGAAAGGTATGTGCCTACATTCAAACCCAGTAAGATTATGCGTTCTAGAGTGAACGAATTAACAAAAAAATAATAAGAGGAAATTATGCCCTGTGGTAAAAAGCGAAAAAAGCGTAAGATGAATACGCACAAGCGTAAAAAGCGCTTGAGAGCTAATAGACATAAAAAGAAAAATACATAAAAATTTATTTTTTTATTTTTCTCTATTTATTTGATTTAATTTTTCAATTATTTTGGAAAGAACACTTTATTCAGTTTCTGCATTAGTCTCTAAAACTAAGACATTATTAGAACTTTCTTTTAAAAATGTTTGGGTTGAGGGAGAGGCCTCTAATGTCCATTATCATTCGTCTGGGCATTTATATTTTACTATAAAAGATAGCCAGGCTGAGCTCAGGTGCGTAATGTTTAAAAGTTCTAATAGTTTTATACGATTTCAAATTGAAGATGGCATGCGTATTGCTTGTCTTGGGTCACTATCAATTTTTGAGCAACGAGGTCAGTTTCAATTTATTATTAAAAAAATTGAAATATCAGGTATAGGTACTCTTCATCAAGCCTTTGAATCATTAAAAAATAGATTGGACAAACAAGGTTTATTTCTAATAGAGCATAAAACCAAAATAAAAAAAATTCCAAAACAAATTGGAATTGTTACATCTGGAGAAGGTGCGGCACTTAAAGATATAATACATGTCATTAGAAGAAGGTCGCCATATTTAGATGTGATTTTCCG
>NHHC02000050.1 GCA_002169935.2 Candidatus Pelagibacter sp. TMED153
GATTATGTTTTTAGACTTTGGATGGCTCATGGAATAACAACAGTTAGAGAACCAGGGGGAAGAGGTGTTGAATGGGCAGTCAATTTAAAAAAATTGAGTGCTGAAAATAAAATTGTAGCTCCTAGAATTTTTGCTTATACAAGTTTTGGACAGAAAAGTAAAGGCTTTAACCCCCTAAATGATTTGCCAATAACTACACCAGAAATGGCAAGGAATTGGGTTAGAGCAAATGCAAAAAAAGGGGCTGATGGAATTAAATTTTTCGGAGCTGAACCCGAAATAATGAGAGCTGCATTAGATGAAAATAAAAAATTAGGATTAGGGTCAGCAATGCATCATGCTCAACTAAGTGTAGCCAGATGGAATGTGTTAAATTCGGCACGAGCAGGATTAACTTCAATGGAGCATTGGTATGGTCTTCCTGAGGCATTGTTTAACGATAGGACTGTTCAGAATTATCCTCCAAATTATAATTATCAAAATGAGCAGCATAGATTTGAAGAAGCTGGAAAATTATGGAAACAAGCAGCTGAACCTTATTCGGAACACTGGAATAAAGTCATGAATGAACTTATATCTCTTGACTTTACTATTGTACCAACATTTAATATATATGAAGCTAATCGAGATTTACACAGGGCTAGAAGAGCTGAATGGCATGAAGATTACACCTTGCCTTCATTATGGAGATTTTATGAGCCAAGTAGAATTTCTCATGGATCATATTGGCATTATTGGGGTACTGAACAAGAAGTTCAATGGAGGGAAAATTACGGTTTATGGATGAAATTTATCAACGAATTTAAAAATAGAGGCGGTAGAGTTTCCACAGGCTCTGACTCAGGCTTCATTTACCAACTTTATGGTTTTGCATATATTAGAGAGCTTGAACTTCTGAGAGAAGCTGGATTTCATCCTTTAGAGGTTATTCGAGCAGCTACATTGAATGGAGCTGAAGCATTGAAAATAGACGATAAAATTGGTAGTGTTCAAGTTGGAAAATATGCTGACTTTGTAATTACAGAAGAAAATCCATTAGAAAATTTAAAATCTTTGTACGGAACAGGTGCAATAAAACTAAACGAAAAAAATGAGGTAATCAGATCGGGTGGAGTAAAATTTACTGTCAAAGATGGAATAATTTACGATGCGAAAAGACTATTGCTGGAAGTAAAACAAATGGTTGATGAAAAAAAGGTCGAAGAGAATTGGGAGTTAAAACAGCCTGGAATTAAATAAATTTAGTGACAACCAAAACCCCATTTTTTTAATCTGTAATAATTATAAGGAAGAGGTGTAATAAATCCTACAAACAACATTATGGGAATAACCCACCATGTTAATTTAGCTCCGCCTGTAAGTAAAACATCAATTATATTCATTGCAAGTTCCATTGCAATCATACTTATAAAACTCATCCCAATTGCAACTTTAAAAGCCTCCTTTAAAATCATCTGTCTAGATAATATAAATGTTTCAAGTAAAATACTGGTTAACAATCCATTTATTATTGCCAAGGTCATTATTTGCCAAGTTAAAAGGCTATGATCAATATTTTGAAAGTAAAAAATAGTTCCAAAATCACCAATGCTACATCCCAATAAGCACCATAATGTATTTACTGATGCTTTTTTCCAAGTATGTTTACAATTCCAATTCATTTGTTCCAAAGGTATGATTACTAGTGTGTAAAAGTTTATAAAATTTTGAAATAGTTTTATATTTAATGTACTAATCCAATTTAAATTTTAGACCCCTTTTTGCAATATTAAAACCTAAACCCTCAACCATATCTTTAATACCATTTTTATTTGTCAATATAGGATTAGTATGATTAATATGAATGAAATAAATTTTATTTCTTTCATTCAAAGGTTCGTTTAAAAATAAACTGATTGTTTCTTCAATCGATGGATGTGGGATTTCACTCATATCACGATTAAGTTCACTACCGTTATAAAAAGTACCATCAATCAGTGCATAGTCAACTTTTTTCACTTCCTTAATAATATCTCTTTCCCATTCACTCCATTTGTCAATATCTGGAATAAATAATACTTTTTTTGTTTTACCTACTATTTTATAACCAACTGTTTCAGAATATTCATCTCTATGAGGAACTTTTATCGGAATAACTTTTAAATCTTTGGAAAGATTTACCGGTTGTAAATTTTCCAAACTATTTAGTGAAATATTTTTTAACTCAACCAATTGATCCCATGGACCATTATTTTGTAAGAAATTAGACATTCTTTCAAGTGCAAAAACATTTATCTCATTACCCCCTAATCCCTCACGACCTAAGTACATTAACCCCGCATAATGACCAATATGAGCATGTGTTAAAAAAATTCCATCAACTATATTATTACTTGTAGGGAAACTCTCTAATATCCTTAACTGATTATGTAAATCTGGTGTAGCATCAAACAAATATCTTTTTTTACTTTTTTTATCAACTAGCCCAATACAACTGACAAAATATTCTCCAGGTGAAACTCCCAGGCAACAATCTTTTTCACATCCAATGTGAGGAAATCCTGCATCTTGAACAATACCCAAAACCTGTATGTAATCTTGATCATTTGTATTCTGAGAAAATGAAATGAAAGTAAAATGAAGAAAAGCTAGTGAAAAAATGAATGATTTCATGAAAACTATTTTTCTTCAGTAAGAATTATTTTCATTTTTCCTTGTAACTTAATTGCTTCACTTGCGGCTTTATCAGCAAAGTTTTTTTCTTGAGATGCATAAATTATAGATCTTGAAGAATTAACCAAAACCCCGATATTATCATTTATAGCGTATTTACATATTTCATTTAAATCTCCTCCCTGCGCGCCAACGCCTGGTATTAACAAAAAATGATTAGGAATTAATTCTCTTATTTTTTCTATATACTGCGGTTTTGTTGCACCTACAACATACATCATATTCTCTTCGTTGCCCCAGTTCATAGAAGACTTAATCATCTCGATGAATACATAATCTTGATTTGTTTTTTTCAACTGAATATCTGTAGCACCCGTGTTTGAGGTTAAGCCTAACAAAATAGAAGTCTTATTTTCAAATTCTAAAAAAGGTTTTACTGAATCAGATCCCATATATGGATTAATCGTAACACTATCAAAATTCATATTTCCAAAAAAAGTCTGAGCATACATCTTGCTGGTATTACCAATATCACCTCTTTTTGCATCAGCAATAGTAAACATTTTTGGGAAGTTATTATTTATGTAATCAATTGTTTTTTTCATTGATACCCATCCAATGGTTCCTAAGGATTCATAAAATGCAGTATTGAGCTTATAGGCAACACAATAAGGGTTTGTGCTATCAATAATAGATTTATTAAATGAAAAAATTGGATCTTCTTCTGTAAGAAGAAATTCTGGAATTTTATTAATATCAGTATCTAAGCCAATGCACAAAAAAGAATCCTTATTTTTTATTTCAAGTATTAGATCACTAAGTTTCATTTTTAATTATTTGCTTTTAAAATTTCAGAATTTTCGGCCAACATTAACTCATCAATAATTTTTTGAATATCTCCGTTAATGATTTTTGTTAAATCATACAAAGTTAAACCAATTCTGTGTTCGGTAACTCTACCTTGAGGATAATTATATGTTCTAATTTTTGCACTTCTATCTCCTGATGAAACCATACTTTTCCTCTTCAAAGAATCAGCTTGCCGTCTTTTTTCAACCTCTAATTCATACAATCTAGTTCTAAGTACCTTCAGGGCTTTATCAAGGTTTTTATGTTGAGATTTTTGATCTTGACAACTAACAGTTATTCCTGTAGGTTCATGATGCAATCTAATTGCTGAATAGGTGGTGTTAACCGATTGACCTCCAGGACCAGTGGAGGTAGTTCTTTCTATTCTTACGTCCTGCATATCCAGCTCAACATCAAACTCTTCTGCCTCCGGTAAAACAATAACAGTAGCTGCACTTGTATGCACTCTACCTTGTGTTTCTGTCTGGGGGACTCTTTGAACACGATGAACTCCAGCTTCAAATTTTAAATGGCCATAAACATCTTCCCCGTTTACTTCAAAAATCACCTCTTTGTATCCGCCCGAAGTTCCTTCACTAACATCTACCAAATTAACAGACCACTTTTTAGTCTCTGAAAATTTTGTATACATTCTGTAAAGATCGCCAGCAAAAATACTTGCCTCGTCTCCGCCGGTTCCAGCTCTAATCTCAACAACAACATTTTTTGAATCGTCAGGATCTTTAGGAATAAGTAATAATTTTAAATCTTCTTCAATTTTAGGAATAGCATTTTCTGCTTCTTCTAATTGCATTTCTGCGATTTCTATCATCTCCTTATCATCTTCATTAGAGATAATATCTTGCGCTTCTGATTTGTTGGCTAAAATATTTTTGTATTCGTTCCCTTTTTCAATAATCTTTTTAATCTCTTTATATTCTTTGGAAATTTGAATATATTTTTTTGGTCTGAAATAATATCAGGCTGAATGATCAAATCATTTATTTCTGTAAATCTATTTTCTACTAATTTTAATTTCTCTAACACCTATATGTTTTTTGATTCAGTAGTGGATGTAATTTAATAATTAAACACACCAAATTCAGATTTAATTGACAATTTTTTAGATTTTGATTTTTTTACTCTTCCTATAATTTTTGCTTCAATATCGAATGACCGGGAGATACTAATAATTTTATCAGCAAATTTAGGATCTACGTAAAGCTCCATTCTATGTCCACAGTTAAAAACCTTATACATTTCTTTCCAGTCTGTCTTTGATTCCCTTTGAATTAACTTAAATAAAAAGGGAGGTTCGAACAAGCTGTCCTTTATCACATGTAAATTATCTGAAATAAAATGTAGAATCTTAGTCTGTGCACCTCCACTGCAATGGACAATTCCATTAATATTTTTATTACCAATTTGTTTTAAAATCTTTTTAATTACAGGTGCATAGGTTCTTGTTGGTGATAAAACCATTTTTCCAGCGTCAAGTACTACTTCATCAAATTTATCAGTTAATCCTTTAGTGCCAGAATAAACCAGTTCCTCAGGCAAACCTGGATCAAAACTTTCAGGGTATTTTTCGGCTAAAAGATTTGAAAAAACATCATGTCTTGCAGATGTTAAACCATTGCTACCCATACCGCTATTATAAACTTTTTCATAGGTAGACTTACCAAAAGAAGCTAACCCAATAATAATATTACCATCTTGGATATTTGAATTATCAATTACATCTTCTCTATTCATTCTTGCTACGACAGTGCTATCTACAATAATAGTTCTTACAATATCTCCAACATCTGCAGTTTCCCCGCCTGTCATGTGAACATTAATATCATTTTGATTTAATTCGTCGACAATTTCTTTAGTACCATTTATTATAGAAGAAATTACATCTCCGCTTATTAAATTTTTATTTCTACCTATAGTGGAAGAAAGCAAAATATTGTCTGTTGCACCAACACANANNAAATCATCNATATTCATNATNANNGCATCTTGNGCNATNCCTTTCCANACNGANANNTCNCCNGTTTCTTTCCANTACATATANGCNAANGNACTNTTAGTTCCNGCTCCATCNGCATGCATGACAATACAGTGGTCTTCGCTTTGAGTNAAAAAGTCTGGAANAATTTTACAAAAAGCTTTGGGGAATAATCCTTTGTCAATATTTTTAATCGCATTGTGTACATCTTCCTTTGAAGCAGANACTCCACGAAGCATATATTTTTGNGATGAATTATTCATTAAAATAAAGATAATTAGAACACAAAAGTATTAAAGAAAACATTAAAAATTTAGTAACTAAGCAGATAAGATTTTCAAATTCAAAAAAATGAAAATTATGTTATTAACAAAACCTGCTTAAAAATAAAAAAAATACATTATTTATATGAATAAAGTAGATTGTTTGAGATGTTTATAAAAAAGTTCTAAAATCAAAAAAAAATTCTTAATGAATTTCAAATTAATTGATATATTATGNAATCGTTTAAAACAACAATTAACATATTATAATTTTTTAAAATGGACAAATCAAAATTAGAGTACATTTGGCTTGATGGTTATAAGCCAACTGCTAATCTTAGAAGTAAAACAAAAATAATCAAAGATTTTGATGGAAATCTTGAAAGTTGTCCTATGTGGGCTTTTGACGGAAGTTCCACTAGACAAGCTGAAGGTGGTTCATCAGACTGTTTGTTNAAACCCGTACGTATATACCCTGATCCCGTTAGAAGAAATGGATTTCTGGTTATGTGNGAAGTGTTAAATCCTGATGGGTCTCCTCATGAATCAAACGGAAGAGCAACTATAGATGACGATGATGACGATTTTTGGTTTGGATTTGAGCAGGAATATTTTCTTTGGAACCCTGAAACTAATTTACCTTTAGGCTTCCCGAAAGACCAAACCCCACAAGGCCAATTCTATTGTTCTGTCGGAGGAAAAAATACATTTGGTAGAGAAGTTATGGANAGACACCTTGATATTTGTTTAGATGCTGGAATTAATGTTGAAGGAACTAATGCTGAGGTTGCAGCTGGACAATGGGAATTCCAAACTTTTGCTATGGGTGCTGCTAAAGCGGGTGACGAAATGTGGGTTGCAAGATATCTACTAGAAAGATTAGCTGAAGAATACGGATTAGCNATAGAATATCATCCTAAGCCACTTGGGGCAACTGATTGGAACGGTTCAGGNATGCATGCTAATTTTTCAAATACTACATTAAGAACTTGTGGTTCAAAAGAAACCTANGAAAAAATATGTGAAGCATTTAGACCCGTTGTAAAAGAACACATAGACGTNTATGGAGCATANAACGATCAACGATTGACTGGAGATCATGAAACTCAATCAATTCATGAATTTAGTTATGGAGTATCTGACAGGGGTGCTTCTATTAGAATTCCAATCATGACTGTTGAAAAGGGTTATAAGGGTTGGCTAGAAGATAGACGTCCTGCTTCTAATGCTGATCCATANAAAATTGCAGCCCGAATNATNAAAACTGTAAAATCAGCCTAAAAAATCTGTACTTAATTAAAAAAGGAATTGTGAGAGCAGTTCCTTTTTTTTTAAATAAACGCAAGTGCTATAAAAATAAAATATAATAGGAGCATGNAGAAGCCTTTTAATTTTCCTAGACCGTTTCTTTTGGGTAATAGAGCCATTAACAACAACAGTAATGCAAAAAACAACATCCAAATTATATCTCTTTCTAAAATTTCTTGTACAATTTGAATCGGTTTTATAATTGCCGTAATTCCCAAAACTGAACCTATATTAAAAATATTTGATCCTATTAAATTTCCAACAGAAATTCCTTTTTCTTTTTTTGCAATTGCAATGAGCGATGCTGCAAGCTCTGGAATACTAGTCCCTATTGCTACTATGGAAACCGAAATAACCGCTTCACTTATATTTATCTGCTTGGCAAAATTTACTGCTCCATTTACAAGGAATTCAGCACCAAAGTAGAGNGATACAGAGGAGATTAGTAGCCATNTTATTATTTTAGTATTTGAGGTAGATACTAATTTATCGTCTACATCATCAATATTTAACTTATTATTTGATTTTTTTAAAGAGTAATAAATAAAAAGTAAAAGTGAGACAACCAAAATGACTCCTTCGATTTGGTTTAAAACCTGGTTGGTTATACAGAACACTGTCAATAAAATTGAAAAACCAAACATGATTGGCCAATCCTGCCGGTAAAAATTTTTATCGACTTTTATAAAACTTAGAATAGAAATAATCGATAAAACAAGAGCAATATTTGCAATATTTGATCCGATAACATTATTTATCGCAATTGCTGGTGAATTATTTAAGGCTGCATTTACACTAACTATTAATTCAGGGAGTGAAGTTGCAAAAGCTACAACTGTCATTCCAATTACCAGCTTGGAAATTTTAAATTTTAGGGAGATTGCAACAGATGATCTTACAATAAATTCACCTCCAATTACCAACAATAAAAATCCAAAAAATATAAATAATAGATTCATACTAGTTGATGATTAATTTAGAATTATAAATACCTGATTTTGTATGACTTCTAAGAAAATAAATACCTGAAGGCAAATCTAATTCAACGCTATTGGAGCTGTCAATTATTTTATTTAAAATATTTTGACCGTTTAAATTAAAAATTTCAATAATTTCATCTTCCATATCGGTACTGAAATTTACTATTCCTGAAGACGGGTTTGGGTATATAATTGTTTTTATAATTTCATTTTCTGGAACATTTAAATTTTCATTCCAAACAAGACCGACATTATCACCCCACAAATAATTGACAAGGTTGGGATGATCAATAAATGGATTTCTGTTTTCCTGAAAACCAAATATTATTTCATTTCTGTTGATTTCAAAATCATCAACTGGATCACTTAAATGCCAATCTAAAAGTGAGGATAATTTACCTAAAATAGGTTCNGTATTGTTAGGAGTTGTATAATCTACAAGTTCTAAATCAAATGTGTTATTTTCATGATCAACACCTGGATCATACCTGACCACCATATAGAATAAAATTCTTGCAATATCTCCTTTAACATAATCTGGTGGCTCCCAACTATCACTATCCGTTAAACAATCTGACGCTTCTGAGTGTTGATTTCCTCCAAAATCAAAATCTTTAGTACCTCTAGAGGAATTAACAGATCTGTCACAAGGCTTTAAATTGTGAACGTCTGAATATGCATTGTCATCTTCGTCAGGAAAACCGTGTGACTTGGGCCAAATATGTTCTCTATTCCACGAATTACTCTGAGTTCCATTTCCATTTTCATATTGTGAATAATTTCCACTACCATCTCTGTAACCTTTGTCCTGAGAGCGACCGGTGTAAACTAATATCATGTTATTATTTTCATTTGGGTCCTGATCAGATTCCTGAAGTATATCCCATGTNTCTGTTGAATTAGAAGTATATGGAAATATGACATGATTTGATATAATTTGATGCAATGCCTCTTTCAAGTCATCACCTGATAAATTATTTGCCTGATCATAGTAACTTTGAGGAATATTAGTCTGTAATACTCCGTAGGTTGGATTGGAAGGAGGCCCAAAATTAGATTGAGAAAAAAAACAGAGAGGGAACAAAAATACAAATAGAAATATTCTTTTCATTGAGGCAAATATAGTGCAATTCACACTATTTGTCTAATAAAACCTTGGCATAAGGTTTGCAATTATTTTCATATGAAAATTAGATTGCTTTTAATCACTTTAACAATAATTTTTTCTTGTGGGACCAAGAATTCTGGTTTATCAAAATCTTCATCAAAGATTACAATTTCACCCGGGGCAACTAACCTTCTAGAGGTTATAACTGGAAAATTTCCTGGTGTTACAGTTGTTGGAGATAAAGTATTAATTAGAGGTGGTAGCCTTTCAATTAATAATCAAGCTTATGCAATTTATGATGTTGACGGTAATATTTACACTGACTATCCTTCTTTTATTGATCCACAGATGGTTAAAAGCATTACCATACTAAAATCACTGGCTGCAACCAACAAGTATGGAGGAATTGCAAGAGGTGGAGCAATACTAATCCGCTTAAAAACAAACTAATAATATGAAATTCTTAATAACTTTAATTATAACTACGACCGCAATGATTTCTAATTATGAAACTCAGAAGTATGACGTCATCTTGTCAGATAATAATTTTGAAATTCGTTTCTATGATTCATCTTTAAAAGCTAGAGTAGTTTCAGATAGAAGCGCAAACGGAAACTTCTACAAACTTTTTCAATTTATCAGTGGAAATAATTCAAAAGGAGAGAAAATTGCAATGACCACTCCAGTGTATATGAAAAATGACGAAAATCAAAATACCATGGAATTCGTTATGCCATCAAGTTATAATTTAGAAACAATTTCTCAGCCTAAAGACAAAGATGTTGTAATCTTTGAATCAGAAGCAAAATATTATGCATGTATTAAATATGGAGGATACTCAAATTCTAAAAAATTTAACTCTCACTCTAAAGAACTACTAAAAAAACTTAATAAGTTAAATATCAATATCAAAGGAGATGTTTTTTACGTATCATACAATAGTCCTTACAAAGTTTTTAACAGAAGAAACGAGGCAATGGTAGAAATTATTTATGAAAATTAATTTTCCCGTATAGCTACTCCATTCGCTATCATATTAATTTTAAACACAGGACTAACTATTTGAGCAATTTCTTCCTCTGACCGTTTTGCATCCTCAGCATAATGTCTTAACCTTTCAACAGAAATAGTATCCNGAAATATTTTGCCTGACATTAGAATCTCTTTCCCTTCGATTCCTGATTTTGGAACAAAAAAACCATAATCCTTAAATTTTACGAAAACAGTATCCGTATCAACTAGGACATTCATCCAGCATCCTTTCTTAGGACAAACATCAATTATTTGTCCAGCTATATTTGTTATTTCAAAATCATTTTCAATACTTTCAAAATAACTTATTTGACTATTAATATCCTCCCCATAATTTATATAAGTGGTTTTTTCATTACATGAATAACTTGTTAATAAAGTCAAAAAAATAAGTAAAAAATTAAACTTCATTTTGATTAATTTTGCATTCCAAATTTATGATATTTTGTCGAGAGATTTACATAAAATAAAAAAGAAGTGGAANGTAGAATATGAAGAAAAAATAAANTCTTCNGNAGAATCTCTTTGGGAATTAATNTCATCNCCTTCAAATCTTGAATTATTTCATCCATTTTGNAGTTCAAATAAANCTATTAAATGGCCTGGGGNAAATTCGATTGACGAACTAATNTATCTCAATGGACTGACATACATNAGAAAATTTANTAATTGGGAAGAGAAAAAGGGATATNGTTTNTTTATAGGNGAAAAAAANAAGGGTCAATCATACGTAATTTGGGATATTTANAAAAGAGNAGAGTCCATTTACTTAAAAATTTCTGTTTATCCGTATTTTCTAAGAAATCTTCCAAAGATTGCTTCTTACATTCCATACAAATTGATTGTTACTCCAGCCTTACAATCTTATTTAAAAAGTGTAATTGGTGGAATAAACTATTATTTAAAAACAAAAAAAATAGTACCAAAAAATTATTTTGGAGAACACAAGTGGTTTTCTTGAAAATTAAAGTTGTTTGGTATAAATTTTGTTACTAGGAAGTATTTAGAATTATCATGAGAAAAGTAAATTTATTTGAAGAGTTATTACAAGAGAGAAATAAGCAAATTAGCACTAATGAGCTTACTTCTCTGATTAAAAATATTTGGCTAAAAGAAGATTCTAAAAGAGAAAGAATAACTCAGTCTTTAAAAGATGTGAATAATGGAAGTTTCAATCAACTCAAATTTGAAGAGATGGAAACAAAAAATATATTCCATAAAGACACGATTAAGAAAATATGTGTTAGATACAGGCTTAGATTTCTAGATTCTAA
>NHHC02000002.1 GCA_002169935.2 Candidatus Pelagibacter sp. TMED153
TTTTCCAGAATCAATCTCTTTGATTGACATTTTCTGTAAATCTTTTTGAATACCAGAAAGGTCATCTCCCTCTACGGTAATAATTTTTAAATTTATATTTTCTTTTTTTGCTTTATTACTAAGTGCCTTTTTACAGGCATCTAGATTAACCCCACCAGCATTACTGATAACTTTTATTTTATTTTGTTTTATTGTTTTTAATAGTGGACCAACATGATTAATAAAATCTTTAGCATAACCATATTCACTACTTTTTAATTTTGCTCTAGAAAGGATTGACATCGTTACCTCTGATAAATAATCGCAAACTAGGTAATCTACATTGCCTTTTTCTATAATTTGAGGAGCAGCGATATCAGTGTCACCCCAAAATCCTGAAGCACAGCCTATTCTTATTTTTTTATTCAAGAAAATTCCTTTTTAAATAATTATTTAATTTATTATCTACATCAATCAAAAAATTGATTTTAATTATGTGCTAAATATTGCCCTACCCAATATTTTAACATCATTTGAAAGATTAAGAACTTTTAAATTAAGAGATATGATTTTCTTTTCTTTATCTTTTTCAATTTTTATTACTTGACCACTACATATTAATTTTTCTCCTAAACTTGTAACGGAAGAAAATTGAACACTAAAATGTTTTAAATAAGATATTGTCATTGAATTAGCTATGCTCTTTCCTAAATGAGCCATGATTAACATCCCATGGACGATAACATTATCAAGACCTATATTATTTGCAAAATTTTTATCAAGATGAATTGGATTATAATCTCCTGATGCTTTTGCATATTGAATTAAATCCTGTTGTTGTAATGGTCCAATGATTACCTCTGGAATTTCATGACCAACAATAATATTTGTTATATCAAACATATTTTAATTTTTTATCAGTAAGGTATTATTCATTAAACAAACCTCAACTCTATTTTGGTTAAAATACTTGGATTCAAATACACAAAACTCAAGCTTACCTTCATTTTTTTTATATGTATTTTTTAATATTGTTTTCATGAAAATAGTATCTCCAACAAAAACTAATTCTTTAAAATTAAACTCCTGGCCGGCATGAATTATATTTTGAATTCCAACTCTAATATCTTTTAAACATTCAGCTAGAACATTCTCTTTCATCCCAATAGATATCAAGAATGTCGGAGGACAAACTATTCGAGGAAAACCTTTTTTTAATGCGACCTTTTTATCAAAAAAAATCTCATCTTCTTGCTTTGTTGTTTTCGAAAAAAAAACTACATCTTCTTCATTTATTTTTTGAGAAACAGTTTTATATGATTTGCCAATTAATTTTGATATATCCATAAAGAAAATGCCGTTTGTTAAATTTTATTTTTTATAAAAAAATCTTCAATATTTCCATAGTCGTTAAATGAAGATGGAAGATAGAAACGATCTCCATACATTTTAGAAAGATGTGAAGACTTTTTGATGAAATGTTTGATTCCAACACTATTAATGAATTCTAAAACCCCAGGAGAAGGAAAACCCCAACCAAATATGCTCCCTACGTTTGCTTCTATAATTGAATTTAACACACCCTCCTCATAACAATATAATGATTCTATTACTTGAGAAAATAATAATCTATCAATCATTTCTTGTTGAGATAAATTATTCTGCTTTGAACTAAAACGTTCCCCCAATTCAGACCAAAGATATTTTTTTGAATTTTTTGGATATTCATAAAACCCTTTTCTATTAACTCTACCAAAACGACCAAATTTATTAACCATAATATCAAGTATTTTATCCCAACCACCGCCTATGGAATCTTTCATACGCTTATTTAATGTTTTTTTATTTTCATCTCTTATTTTATAAGCAACCTGTAAACCAATTTCATCTGAAACTGCTAAAGGACCTACCGGGAGACCCGCATTCTTACCAGCTAATTCTACAGATTCAGCAGAGCAACCCTCAAAAAGTAAAGCCATGCCTTCCATAACATATCTCATAAATACTCTGGTAGTATAAAACCCTGGGCCATCGTTTACTACAATAGGTACCTTTTTGATAATTTTAATAAAATCAAATGCCTTGGCTAAAGTTAAATTACTAGTCTCTTTAGACTTAATAAGTTCAACTAGTTTCATCCTATGAACTGGTGAAAAGAAATGAATACCAATGAAATTAGCCGGATAGGATGAATACTTAGCTAATTGAGAAATTGGGATACTTGATGTGTTGGTTGAAAAAACTACTTCACTATTAATAATTTTTGTAAAGTTTCTTATTATATCAGATTTTAAGGTTTGATTTTCAAAAACTGCTTCAATAATTAAATCACAACCTACAAATAAAGAGACATCATCTGTGGTATCTATTAAACTAATAATTTGCTCTCTTTTCTTTGTAGAAATCTTACCGGAGTTAACCTCATCATCTAAAATCTTTTCAATTTTTAATAATCCAGTATTTGCTAATTCTTTTGATTTATCTAATAATACAACTTTCAAGCCATTGAAGGATGAGACAAATGCAATTCCATGCCCCATCAACCCAGCTCCTATTACACCAATTTTTTTAATTTTTTTATAGGGGGCATTTTTTGGTCTAGCAAAACCTGAATTTAACTTATCTAGTTGGGACAATAATACGCTATCAATCATAGAAAAAAATAATTTTTATTTCTGAATTATAATTAATGACTTAACACCACTCTTCCGATTTGATTTCCACTAAGAATTTTATTTATTTCAGGCATAATTTCATTAATTGAAACAGATTTAAATAAATTTTGCAGATCATACATTTTCCATTCTTTTCCAAAAAGGTTCCATATCTTTTCCTTTTTATCTATGGGGCTTTCCGCAGAATCAATTCCAATTAAACGATTTGCCCGTAAAATATATGGATAAACACTAGCCTCAAAATTTGGTCCGGCAACATTACCACAGCAAGCAATAGTCCCGCCATATTTTATACTAGGTATTAAACCGGAGAGGACATCTCCACCAACTACATCTATTGCAATATCCCAGATCCCTCTATTCATCGGCTTGCGAACAGAATTTAAAAAATCATCTCTTAAAATAATTTTGTCTGCTCCTAATGATTTTAAAAAGCCTTCACAATCTTTTTTACTCGTGATTGCAGTAATTTTTGCACCTAGAATACTTAGTATCTTAATAGCAAATGTTCCTACTCCTCCTGTAGCACCAGTTATAACTGCTTTTTTACCTTCAATACCATTGAGTTTTTTGAGTTCATATGCACAAAGACCCGCTGTTAATCCTGCTGTACCTATAACCATTGAATCTAAAGCATTTAAACCATTCGGTAAGTGACAAGCCCATTTATTAGGGACTCTAATATATTGTCCAAAACCACCTGATGTGTTCATTCCCAAATCAAATCCAGATACTATAACTTCATCTCCAATTTTAAATTTCTCAGTTTCTGAATGTTCAACAATACCAACTGCATCAATGCCAGGAGTATGAGGATATGATTTTGTAACACCTTTATTCCCAGATACAGAAAGAGCGTCTTTATAGTTCAATGAACTGTATGATACTTTGATTAATAATTCACCAACTGGAAGATCTTCAAC
Source organism: Candidatus Pelagibacter sp. TMED153 (assembly GCA_002169935.2). Next base: position 3,578 of record NHHC02000002.1, read on the forward strand.
ACTTTTCTTTTTGACGGAGGCTGAAAAAGAGCCATCTGGGTTTTCTTCAATTACTAGAGATGTAAATAAATTTTGCATTTTAATGTCTTATATATTTTCAATATTTTATTTAAATAATCTTTTTATTGAGTTTTCTCTNCCTCTAATTTTTAATTTAATGAANTCATCACCNNAATCAGTNTCTAATATTTCTGCTTGATCTTGAATTTNAGATAAAATTTTTCCCTGATCATAAGCGATATTTAAATCAAAAATATCAAAGTCACNTTCAACTTTATCAATTAAATGTTTTTTAATATTNTCTAATTTTAAATGGTGTAAAGCAGAAATAAAAATAGCATNATTGAANCTAGNTTTTAATTTTCGTAAATATACATCTTTTTTAATTAGATCAATTTTATTAAAAATNTAACTCTTTGGTATTTCCATAGCNCCAAGCTCGTTTAATACNNAATTAATAGTTTCTAAGTGCTCTTCAATAATATTTGAACTTGCATCTAGTACAATNANAATATGATTAGCCTCCAATAANTCTTTTAATGTNCTCCTAAAAGAAGCNACAAGATTATGGGGCAATTTTCTTATAAANCCAACGGTNTCACTTAATAGCACTTGATGTTTNTTATTTAACTTTAANTTTCGAACGGTAGTATCTANAGTTGCAAANAGCTGATTCTNAACATATACGTNATTCCCAGTTAAAGAATTAAATAATGTTGATTTACCTGCATTTGTATACCCAACTAATGCCACTCTATACTCTTTCCCCCTATTTTGACTTTGAGTTTTTCTTTCCGAATCAATTTTTTTTAAATCTATTTTTAATTTTGATATTTTTTCTCTAATTAAACGCCTATCTATTTCAATCTGAGTTTCTCCCATTCCCGCTCGAGTTCCAACTCCACCCATTTGTCTTTCTAAATGAGTCCACTGTCTAGTTAGTCTAGGAAGGAGGTATTGACATAATGCTAATTCTACTTGAGTTTTAGCTTCTCTAGTTTTTGCATGTTTTTTAAAAATATCTAAAATCAATGCACTCCTATCAATTACTTTTATTTTTTTTGCAAGCTTATGATAATTTTTTATTTGTGCAGGACTTAATTCATCATCAAATATTATTACATTAGCATTTAGCAATGTTGCTTGCTCAATAACTTGTTGAGCTTTACCCTTACCAATATAAAATGCAGGGTTAATCCTNTGTNNTTTTTGAGTNATTANACCTAAAGTTTCTACATTAGCTGTTTNAGCTAACATCTTNAGCTCATCTAATTGATTATNCACATCTACCTTNTCAATATTAGGTAAAATAATTCCAACTAAGAGAGCTTTATCCAAANTTAAAAGTTATTTTCTCANNTTATTAGTTGCTGGTCTTCCAANCCAANTCTCTNATAANAATAGAAAAATTGCCAATATTAAAAATAANTTCCANAATGCTTTACCATATCTAATTTCATTAAAAACATTAATAAAATTNTTACTCGNTGCTATCCATTTATATTCTAATTCTTTAAACAANATNTCTGCTTCATTTTCAGAAATTTGTTTTGAAACAATCTCGCTTTGGTGAAGNTCTGTTGANAAAGAGGTATATAATTTTTTATTTTTGAATACGCTATAAATACCATGTTCATTTGTATCAGTAATCTTCAAACTTTCNTTACTAAAATTTGGAACTATTAAATTTTTAATTCCTGANGGAGATTGAACTTCCCATTCGNTTCTAACTTCATTTCCTTTAAGATTGATCCATTTAGTATCTCCAACTANTACTGGTAACGAATTGACTTCATCCGTACCTCCCAGTATCAANAATCTATACATCAATGGGATTAGTAGACCTCTAAGAGTCATATCATTCCAATTTAAATTTAATAATGAAGTAAAATAAAAAATTTTGCCGTTACCACGATTAAAATCTATCAAAAATGNATCTCCATTATTTAGCTCNAGGTGNACTTTTTGNTTTAAATTTGTATTATGTCTTACATAACTATAAACANTNGGNAATTCATCTTCTAATTTTCTTACNTTTAGATCAGATAAAACNTNAGTTTCTAAAATTGGNGGAATTACATTATAAACACCATTATCGGTATTAACNNTTTCTATAGCATCTGGGAATCCTANATTAGAAAGATATTTTTTATAAGAATGATCNGACTCCATACCACCAGAAAACCAAATTAANCCTCCGCCNTCTTTNAAAAATACATCTAGCTCATTAAAAGCAGCTTCAGTAAAGGCANTAGGGTTATGAATAATTAAGATATCTATATCATCAACAAANANTCTATTAACTANAGGTTGTTTTCTNATCTCGAGATTAATTAATTGATTATCTGGGTCTATNGCATTNATAATNAAATCAAAAATTTCATAATCTTTATCAGNNTTAGAAATTATTAAACAATTGATTTTGTTTAATATCGGAGTACTCAAATACCAAATATTATCATTTATATAATNATCTTTGGGCAATTGAACACTTCCCGTTANCATACCTTTTTTATTAGGATAAGCTTGAAAAATAAAATCTTTATTTACATTTTGTTCAAAATCAGAGATTACTTGACCAACTCTATTTTGTTCAAATAATAAATTTATAGGAATGTTTTTATTTATTTTTGAACTAGAATTATTTATAGTAGTCTTAATTTTTATTAGTTGATCTGGGACCCTTATTCTACTTACAACATTCAAGCTCTTAATCGAAATATTATTATCAACATAACCTGCATCAATAAAATAATATTTCCAATTCTTTGATAAAGAATCAACAATGTTTACTCTAGTTTGAAAATCACTGATCACAATGCATTCTTTTAAGGGCTCAGGGACACTCATTGTAGTTGTTAATGAATCTATAAGAACCCATAAATTATCAAAATTTGTGGTAGATTTAATTTGGTTGATCACATTCCTATTATTTTCATCCTTCGCTTTACCATGAAAAAGTATCTTTGGGGGACAAGTTTGAACTATATTAACTGTAGTATTTTCCCCATAAACATTTAATAATTCATTGGCAGTTTTTTTAGCACCATCTAATAAAGACTCAATATGATTTTCAGCATCCATACTTGATGAATTATCAATTACTAAAAGAAGCCTAGAATCGATTTTAGAAGATAACCATCCAGGCATAAAGCCTTTTGTTACAGGTCTTGATAACATTAATACTAAAGCAGTAATAATGCCAATTCGAAGAAAAAGAAGTATCAATTTCTTAATTTTTACAATTTTAATTGAGCTATTTTTCATACTTTTTAAGAACCTGACTGAACTATAATTAACTTTTTTTACATTAAACCTATTTAAGAAATGAATTAAAATAGGGATACTAATACCTGCTAGAAGAATCATGGCTGTTGGAGCAAGAAAAGTCATATTATAATACTTCCTAAATACATTGCGCACCCTGAGAATAATGGTATCAAAAGATTATCATTTATTTTCATAGAAGCTAATTCTGCAATTGTCGCAGCAAATGCGCCTATAAAAATAATTTCTAAACTTATTTTAAAATCAAGGATAAGTCCTATAAAGAGACACATAGTAAAACATGCAAGAGAGCCAGATAATGTTTTATTTCCTATATTTATAAAAGGGAATTTCATTCCAATTAATGCAGCTAGAGTATCACCAAAAGCTAAAAATAATAAAGCTAGTATACAAAATGGTCGAGGAACGATAACAATAGTAATCAATGCTCCCACAAATACCCAGGTTGCACCAGTGAGACTACCCTTTTTTTCAAAATTTCTCATCATAATAGACAAATATCTTATAAAAATTTTCGAAATAAATGTATTTTGATACCGAAATATTTCAATAAAGAAGCAAAAGATTACCATCGCAGATAAAAATATTATCATGTCAACTTTATTTTTAAAAATATAAATATGGAATAATGGTATAATAATACTTAGTATATGAATGAATTTTCTAGATATCTCTTTAATTCCAATATTAAACATTATTCTATTATATTATTAAAAATGTCCTGCATATCAAGTACGCTAATTGTCAAATCAATTATCACTGATTCTTCAAGAACTGTCCCCGGCTTTAATGATTGATCCAATACAGTATAAGGTATTAGGTCCTCATTTTGTCTATAATAAACTTTACCAAGTGAAAAACCAGCTTTTTCAATTTCAACAATTGCTTTTTTCTTACTTAACCCAAAAACATTTGGAGCTTGAAAAAAATTAGGAGGCACACCAAGACTAATAGTTAAATGAACACCCATGCCCCGACTAAGCATGTCTCCACCCTTGGGATATTGCCAAGTAACATTTCCTGCTGGAACATCAGAATTGTATTCTTTGTATACAGTATCTATCTCTAACCCTACTTGTCTTATATCTAATTCTGCGCTTCTTTCTGACCTACCTACAAGATCAGGTACCATTACTGACTTCTCAGGAGTTACTATTGTCAATCTTACAGTCCTACCTTCTTTAACTTTCATATTGGTTGACGGGTATTGATCAATAACCATCCCAGGTTTAAAAGCAGAAGAAAAAAGAGTGTCTGAAACTATTCCTTTATGGCCCTCTGAGCTTAAAATATCTATTGCATATTCTAACTGTTTTCCTTTTACATTTACCATATAACCACCCTGACCATGTCTGACGTAAAATGGCATAACTAAAAAATCTGCAAGAAAAANGCAAATTGTAATAATTACNCCTAAGCATNGTAAATAATATTTGAAATTAATATTCAATTGACCTTTTGTAACACGGCTGCAAAAAGGCCATCCGTATTTGTGTTATTTGGAAATGCAAACATGAACCCAGTAGAAGTTATCCAATTGTCAGGCAATAATGAATTAGATACTACTAATTTGAAGTCCTTTCTTTCAGCCAAAAAGTTATTAACGACAGCTTCATTTTCCTCTTTTTCTAAAGAACATGTAGAATATACAATTTTCCCACCTAGTTCTAAATAATTGGACATATTTGAGAGAATTTTTCTTTGTAAAACTGACATCTTTTTGATATCAACTTCTTTTAACCTCCATTTTATATCGGGCCTTCTACCAATTACTCCTGTTCCACTNCAAGGAGCATCAATTAAAATCTTATTATATAAAGGGAACTTTTCCTTTGAAGCATCTGCTACAAACCATTCTATATTTTTATATTGATGCCTAAGGATATCTTTTTTACCTTGAGACACCCTCTTCTGATTATTATCACAAGCATATATTTTACCATTTATACCTACTTTTTGAGCCATCAATAACGATTTAGTTCCTGGAGCGGCACAAACATCTAAAATAACTTCATCTTTTTGAGGGTCAACTAAATTAATAATTGCTCCTGAAGCCGGATCTTGGATAGAAATAATACCGGACTTAAATAAATGATTATCTAAAATTTTCTCTTTCCCAACATTTACTTTAAAAAAATTTTTTATATCTTTGTGCTGAGAAACAAAAATTTCTTCTTCACTAAAAATAGAAAACATTTCTTCAACATTGACCTTTTCAATATTCAGCCTTACGTACATATCATTTTTTATTAAGAAAGTGGTGCAAAGTTTTATGGTTTGACTATTACCAAATTGCAATCTCCATTTTTTAATTAACCAATCTGGGTAGGCTAAATGTACTTTATTATTTTTTAATGTTTTTCCCCAGTTATCATTAATATCATTTAATCTTTGAATGTTTCTCAAAACTGCATTTACCATTGAGGAAGATCTTTTATTAATATTCTTTTTTGCTAGTTCTACGCTAGAATGAATTGCCGCAAAATCAGGGACTAATTCATCAAATAAGAGTTCATACACCCCCAACCTTAAAATATTTCTAAGCTTTGGATTTATATGCTGAATTTTCCTCTTTGATCCTTTTTCTATAATATGATCAAGTAAGCCTCTAAAACGAATAACTTCATTGACTGAAACTATAATTCTATTTCTATCTTTTTTTAAAATTCCGGAATGTTTATTCAGGGACTGATCTAAAAGAACTGGGA
>NHHC02000020.1 GCA_002169935.2 Candidatus Pelagibacter sp. TMED153
ATTGGAGGAATGGCAGAGTGGTCGAATGCGGCAGTCTTGAAAACTGTTGAGGGTCACACCTCCGGGGGTTCGAATCCCTCTTCCTCCGCAAAGTAAATCTTAACCCATTGTTAAACAGTGGGTTATTTTTTTCCTACTAAGAGCTTTAAAATCTTTTATTGTATATTCGCACCACACAAACGAATTGGTTTGATTGATTGCTATGGTTGGCTCTCTTTCAAACCTTTTCACTTTTGTAGCGTATTTGAGTTATTTAATAGTAGTTTTGCAAAAATTTATGAAAAACAGTAATGTCTAAGATTAAAAATATTGCGATTATAGCCCACGTAGATCACGGAAAGACTACGTTAGTTGACAAAATCATGTATCATTGCCGATTATTCAGAGAAAATGAAAATAAAGGTGATTTAATACTTGACAACAACGAATTGGAAAGGGAGAGAGGTATTACAATTACATCAAAAAATGTTTCTGTTACATATAAAGAAACAAAGATTAATATTATAGATACACCAGGACATGCTGATTTTGGAGGTGAAGTTGAAAGGGTTTTAAATATGGCGGACGGAGTTCTTCTTCTTGTTGATGCTTTTGAGGGTCCAATGCCTCAAACAAGATTTGTATTACAAAAAGCGCTGGAACTTGGCCTTAAACCTTGTGTTGTTATAAATAAGGTCGATAAAGAAAATTGTACCCCAGAGGAGGTTCACGAATCAGTATTCGATTTAATGTTTGAATTAGAAGCCGAAGAATGGCAACTTGACTTTCCAACGGTTTATGGATCAGCAAAAGAAAATTGGATGAGTGATGATTGGAAAAATAAGACTAAAAATATTGAACCTCTACTTGACATGGTTATTAACCATGTTCCTTCACCAAAAATTGAAGAAGGTTCTCTTCAAATGCTTATTACTTCTTTAGATTATTCTTCTTTTACAGGAAGAATTGCAATTGGTAGGCTTCACAGAGGTAAATTAAACAGCGGATCGAATATTTCACTAGTTAAAAGAGACAAAACAATTTTAAAATCTAAAATTAAAGAATTACACGTATTTGAAGGTTTAGGGAGAAAAAAAGTACAAGAGGTAGAGGCTGGAGACATCTGCGCAATAGTGGGTTTAGAAAATTTTGAAATTGGAGATACCATCGCGGATATTGAATCACCAGAAGCTTTGAATTCAATTTCTATAGATGAACCAACAATGAGTATGCTTTTTACAATTAATGATTCCCCTTTTTTCGGAAAAGACGGTAAATATGTTACTTCTAGACACATAAAAGAAAGATTAGATAAAGAATTAGAAAAAAATCTTGCATTAAAAGTTGAACCTACAGATAGTGCAGATAAATTTTTAGTTTTTGGAAGAGGTGTATTACATCTTTCTGTTTTGATCGAAACTATGAGAAGAGAAGGATATGAACTTCAAATTGGACAACCCCAAGTTATTACCAAAGAATTAAGCGGAGTAAAATGCGAGCCTTTTGAACAAATGACAATTGATTTACCAGAAATAATTTCAGGAAAAGCAATTGAAATCGTTTCTATTAGAAAAGGGGAAATGACAAGTATGGTATCCAAGGGAACTAGAATGATTTGTGAGTTTATAATCCCATCAAGAGGAATTATAGGTTTAAAAAATCAGCTATTAACAGCTACAGCTGGAGAAGCAATACTATCACATAGATTTTTAGACTTTAGACCTATAAAAGGAGGTATTCCTGAGAGATTGAATGGTTCACTTGTTTCAATGGAAAAAGGACTAGCAATCCCCTATTCAATTGATAAACTTCAAGACAGAGGAAAATTTTTTGTTAATCCAGGTGAAGAAATATACGAAGGTCAAGTGATTGGAGAAAATTCAAGAGGAGATGATATGGTAATTAACATAACCAAGACAAAGAAACTTAGTAATGTTCGATCGTCTGGAGCTGATGAAAAAGCAAAAATTATACCTGCTATAAAGTTTTCCTTAGAAGAAGCTTTAGAATATATTCAAAAAGACGAATATGTTGAGGTAACCCCAAATAGTTTAAGACTAAGAAAAGTTTTACTGAAGGAAGTTGAAAGAAAAAGAAATAAATCTATTTCATAGCATTTAACCACTTTGTTTTTATATACTTTTACCATATGAAGGAATTTTTATCATTTATAATTGTATTATTTTCATTACAATTATCTGCGCAATACACCACATTTCAACACAATGGAGAAAACAGGCAGTATATATATTATCAGCCTGATAACTTGGAAGATAATGCTCCTTTAGTTTTTGTAATGCACGGATACACAAGTGATGCATCTGTAATCAAAAATTATTCTGGCATGAATGATTTAGCAGACGAAAAAGGATTTGCTGTTTGTTATCCTAGAGGAACAGTAGATAATTATGGAAATAGATTTTGGAATGTAGGGTACACCTTTCACCCTAATGAAACTGTAGACGATGTTGATTTTTTAAAAGAACTTGCTAATTATCTGCAAACTGAAAATAATTTAAGTACAGACAATACATTTGCTACAGGAATGTCAAATGGGGGTGAAATGTGTTACATGTTAGCTTGTCAGGCATCTGAAACCTTTCGAGCGGTTACTTCTGTTGCAGGTATGATGTTACAAGAAATTATTAATACATGTAATCCTGAAAATCTAATTTCTATTTTTGAAATTCATGGTACAAGTGACTATATTAATATTTATAATGGAGATCCAACTGGTTCTGGAGGATGGGGAGCATACCCAAGTATTCCCGAAACGATTGAATATTGGTCCGATTTAAATAACTGCTCCTCTTTTTCTTCTGAGAATTTACCAAATATAAATACAAATGACGGAAGTTATGTAGTAAAAGAAAGACATTATGATTCTGATAATGGAAACGAAATATGGTTATATAAAGTAGTTGGTGGAGATCATGATTGGCCTGGTGCCAACGGAAATATGGATATTAATTCATCATATGAGGCTTGGTTATTTTTTGAGCTAAGCATGAATAATTCTTTATCAATCGAAAATAACGTTTTAAATGAATTTTATGTCACACCCAACCCTGCAAAAGAAAAAATTGCCATTCAATCTAACTTAACCGATTATTCATATATTTTGTATGATCCAAGAGGGAAAAAAATAAAAGAAGGTAATGAATCAATTATCAATATAGAAAACAGTTCCAATGGAACTTATTTTTTAAAAATCTTCTCAGAAAATAAAACAATCACAAAAAAAATAGTAAAACAATAAAATTATCCCCCTGAAAATTTCAGGGGGATTTTATTTTAATTTATTGCCTTTGATCTACCCGGAGTGTAAGGAGCTTCCTAAATTAATAAAAACTAGTATTTAATATGCTATATTTTTTTAATTTTAAAAAAAAATAAAAAATTGAATACATTTCAAAAAAAAGAACATAAAATTTCAGAATTTTTACTAAAAAATAGTAATGGAATTTCAGTTAAAATTCTTTCTTATGGTGGCATAATTCAAGAAATAAATTTACCAGACAAAAATGGTTTTACTGAGAATGTAGTTTTAAGCTATATCAATCCTAAAGATTATATTAAAGACAATTTTTATTTAGGTGCATTGATCGGAAGATATTCAAATAGAATTTCGAAAAGCTCCTTTAAGTTAAATAAAGAAACATTTAAACTAACTAAAAACGAAGGTGAAAACCATCTTCATGGAGGATACAAGGGATTTCATAATGTAAATTGGTCATTCGATAAAAAAAATATAAAAGAAGATTCAATAACGCTGACACATTTCAGCGAAAATAATGATAATGGATATCCTGGAAATTTAAATGTTTCTGTAAAATATACACTTTCAAATACAAATATTTTGGATATTGAATTCTATGCAACTTCAGATAGAGATACAATATTTAATCCTACGAGTCACTCCTATTTTAATCTCAATCCAAAGAACAAAAAAATAATTAATCACAAGCTAAAAATAAATGCAGATAAATTTTTAACCATAAATGAAAGCTTTATTCCAAATGGAGAATTTAAAAAAGTTAATTTAACCCCATTTGATTTTAGAAAAGGAAAAAATATTGGTAGTGATTTAAAACAAAATGATGAGCAATTAAATATTGCCAAGGGATTTGATCATTGTTTTGTTTTAAATAAAGGTCAAAAAAATAGCTGCTGAGTTATCAGAAGTAGAATCAGGTAGATTAATTCAAATATTCACTGATCAACCAGGAATTCAATTATATACAGGTAATCATTTAAAAGAGGTCTTTTCAAAAAATCAAGGTCTGTGTTTAGAGACACAACACTTTCCAAATTCTCCAAATACTAATTCATTTCCATCTACATTTCTAAAATCAAATACAAACTATTACTCAAAAACAAGCTACCATTTTAAATTAATTTAAAATATAAGACATAACGATTCCTCAATATATTTTAAAAATAAATCCATATTATTGCACCCTAACTATAAATAATTAACTATGAAAAATTTAATTTATTCAATGATAATGTTATTCACATTATCAACAATTGCACAGGATGGGACTGAAATTTGGATGAGCTATGAGCTAAAAGCTAAAGATGGTATGTCTCAAAAATTTGAAGCTGCTGCAGCTAAAAAAACTCAGAAATATAATTCAACTGCTGAGAATGGAATTTTTACTTTTAACATCATGGATGGTGAAAACCAGGGTATGTACTCAAGGGTTATTGGGTGGAAAAATTGGGATTTTATGAATTCTAATGAAGATAGATCTGAAGAGTTAAAATACTGGAGAGATAATGTTGATCAGTATGTAGATTCTTCCACAGGTTGGAAAGTTTGGAGAAGATTAAAATGGGCTTCACACAATTGGACACCTGAAACTACTTTTGACTACATGTTAAAGCATTCAAGAGTAATAAAACCAGGAATGGATCAAGATGTAAATCACTTCTTAGGTAGATTACAAAGAGTTTATGAGGAGCATAACTTTACAGGTGTAGTTGCAGTGTTCAGAGTTATGTCTGGCGGAAACACTAACGAATATATAATTTGTGAAGGTTTTAATAAATATGGTGAATTAGGAGAATATCCAGACACTGATAAAACCGAAGAAGAATTATATAATGAAATGTTTGGATGGGAATCTTACAGAAAAGATGCTAAAGCTTATAATCTAGCACTTGAAATGTATAGTAGAACAACTGAAAGACAACACTTCAATGTAGAGCTAAGTACACAACTTTAATTTATAATTAAACTAAGCATAAAAAAGCCTCTATTTTGGGGGCTTTTTTTATTTAATAATATCAGTAAATTCAATTGGAGTTTTAATGTGGGGTAAATATTTTCTTCTGTGCATATTTTCAAGATTCTTATCTACAAATTTTTTTTTATCTGCATCAAATATTACCCTCCAAATTTTTCCTTTTTTTGATTCAGAAACATACAGGGATCCGTCAGGACCCTCTGCCAAACCCATGGGTCTATACATTGCATCCTTTACATCTTTGATGATCTCAACATTTGCAAATCCATCGGCAAAAATTTCTAAATCCCCAGATGGCAAACTATCCTTGAACGGAATAAAACCAATAACATAACCTGCTTGAGGATAAGGGGCTCTATTTGTCGATCCATGAAACGCTATAAATGCACCGTTTTTATATCTTTCCGGGAACATATTTCCAGTGTAAAATAGTAGATCATTTGGTGCCCAGTGGGCAGGTAATCCATAAATTGGATCAGTATATTTATCGGAAGCTTCAATTTTTCCATCACCCCCATACTCTGGAGCTAGTAATCTTTTATTTTTAAAATGATCATAATAAGTATAAGGCCAACCAAAATCATCACCTTCGCTTATCATCATAAACTCATCTGCAGGCAAAACTGCATTATCCCACTTAGAAAAATATTTTGGAGCATGATTATGCAGATAATCTCTTCCGTGATTTACAGCAAATAATTTATCTAATTGATTATTCCAAGTTATCCCAACTACACTTCTAACTCCAATAGAATATTTTACGCCATCTAATAATTTCTGATTTGGTATGTTTTTATCATACTTCCAAATAGCTCCCAAATAATCTAATTCATCACATGGGTTTCTGCCTAAAACAGTAGCCATAGGATCATCATAGCCTTTAGCTAAATCCTCACATGAATTTGTAAAGCCACTGAAAGTAACATACATATTATTATCATTATCAAATGCAAAAGACTTAGCATTATGCCATCTCATTGGATAAGGATCTTTTAGAATTATTTCAGGCTTTCCTTTAGGAACTAAATTTAGTGAATCTAACTTCTGTCTGTATATAACAAGCTCAGAACTGAAATATAAATAACCCTCACTTATTTTCATTTCCGTTGCAAACCTCCCATCATTTGGATAATCTCCAAACCTTTCTACAATATCTGCTCTTCCATCACCGTCTGTATCCCTTAGGGCAACATTACCGTTTTTACCAAAATCAACCCTCAATTTAACATAAATATCCCCGTTATCGTTAACCGCTAAATGTCTGCTTTTTCCGACTCCATCATGAACAACTAATGCTTTAAATCCATCAGGAAGAATTAAGCCTCCATTATCAGTATCAAAAATTAAAACTTTATCATCTTCGCATGAAAAAAGAAAAAAAACTAATAATAAAAAATAGCTAAGTAATCTCATGAGGAATTATTAAATTGTAAATCTAATTATTTCAATAAAGGTAATGATATGAAAGGAAGATTAATAATTTTACTGTTTATAGCACTAAATCAAACTTACGCACAAGGAATTTTTGATAATAAACTACCCACTTCTAGGCAAGACACTTTAAGAGGAAGTATTACTCCGGAAAGAGCCTGGTGGGATCTTACATATTATCATTTAGACATTAAAGTTGAACCTGATAAAAAATATATAAGTGGCTCTAATACAGTTGGTTATAAAGTGTTACAATCAAGTAAAGTAATGCAAATTGATCTTCAAAAACCAATGAATATTACCTCTATAACTAGTAAAAACAAAGAATTGAAATTTACAAGAGAAGGTAACGCATACTTTATTGAACTTAGAAAAAAACCAAAAAAAGGAGATATAGATTATATCAAAATTAATTATGAAGGATTTCCAAAAGAAGCTATCAGAGCCCCATGGGACGGTGGTTTATCATGGAAAAAAGATGAAAACAATAATCATTTTATCGCAACATCATGCCAAGGTCTAGGAGCAAGTGTTTGGTGGCCTAATAAAGATCACATGTACGATGAGGTAGACTCTATGCTAATTAGCGTTAACGTTCCAAAAAACTTAACAAATGTTTCTAACGGAAGGTTAAAAAAAATAACCGAATTAGATGATGATACTAGGACATTTGACTGGTTTGTTACAAATCCTATAAATAACTATGGAGTTAATATAAATATCGGAGATTATGTTAATTTTTCTGAAGTCTATAAAGGTGAAAAAGGAGACTTAGATATAGATAATTATGTTTTGAGCTATAATCTTGAAAAAGCCAAAGAGCAATTCAAACAAGTTCCAATGATGATTGAAGCATTTGAACATTGGTTTGGACCCTACCCTTTTTATGAAGATAGTTTTAAAATGGTAGAAGTACCTTATTTAGGTATGGAGCATCAAAGCTCGATTACCTACGGAAACAAATTTCAAAATGGATACTTAGGTAGAGATCTTTCAGGATCTGGTTGGGGTTTAAAGTTTGATTATATTATTATTCATGAAGGAGGCCACGAATGGTTTGCCAATAATATTACCTATAAAGACGTTGCTGATATGTGGGTTCATGAAGGATTTACTTGTTATTCTGAGAATCTATATGTTGATTATTTCTTTGGAAAAGATGCTTCAGCTGAATATGTTATTGGAACAAGAAGGGGTATTTCAAATAAAAAACCAATTATTGGAGAATATGATGTAAACAGAGAAGGCTCCAGCGACATGTACTCAAAAGGTGCAAACTTGCTTCACACAATTCGTCAACTTGCAAATAATGATGAACTTTGGAGACAAACTCTTAGAGGATTAAATGAAGAATTCTATCACTCAACCGTCACAACCAGAGAAATTGAAGAATATATCTCAAATAGTATTGGAATGGACTTGTCAAAGGTATTTGATCAATATTTAAGGGATTACAGAATTCCTATGTTTGAATATGAAATTAACAACGGAGTTTTGAGCTACCGATGGAATGATGTAATAGAGGGGTTTGATATGCCTATTGAAGTTAAAATTGACGGGGAAACTAAATTATTACAGCCAACTAATAAATTCCAGAAAATGAAAATAAAAAATCTTTTCATCAATATGGACAATGATTACTATGTCTATAGTAAAGATTTAAAAGTTGTTGTGCAAAACTAAAGAGTTAAAATTATCTTTTTATTAACTTCTTATTATATGTATAATCAGATGCTTTTAATTTTAGATAATAATAGCCGGTTTCCAATGATTCTACATTTATAGGCTGATTTACAGATATATTTTTAAAAGATCTGACAAGTTTTCCTGAAACATCAAATATTTGAATAAGCTCAATATCTTTATTTACAACAAAATAATCATATACTGGGCTTGGATAAATCAGTAAATCATCATTAATTACATTAGCAGTTGATAATGTTGTTGAAGCTTGATTCCCATAAATCTTAAACTCACCTGGCGCAAGTGAAATTGGGTCTGTTGAAGAAGATATTGTAATTGACTCCTCAGCATTTTCGTCCATAAGATCATACCATGTGCCTGTATATGGAAAAGAAGGGATAACTGTATTCTCAACAACATCTAAGTTTGCAATAACAACAATATTTTTCAATTCTGAAGAAGAAATATTATCATCCCAAATATAAATTATCGGGGTTAATCCACCTGAGCTAATGCTATATTCACCTTCAATGGCATCTTCGTTAATTTTTAGATTAATAATTTTAGACCAGTCATTATATATTTGATTTCTGTTTTCGTTTGATAACCAATTTTCAACCCATTGTGGTTGAGGTTTAGTATCTAATTTACAATCGGGTTCATAAACACTCCCATCATAACACGTAAATAAAGAATTATCCCTTGATAGATTTTCAGAGTTAGGGATTGATAATATGTATTTTACAGAAGTTTACAGCGGTAAAGAATTCCATTGGAAAGGTGAAATTAACCTAGAAAAAAATAGTTCAATTATTCTAAGTAATTACTAATTTCTAATCAGTCTAAATAAAAATTTCCGTCATATCTTTATTTAAATTGTTTCTAAATGAAATTGAATCTACATTTGATTAAAATTCAATCAAAATGGAAAATTTACAATTAAGTAATAGTTGTATAAACTGTGAAAATATTTTATCAAACTCTTTGTGTAGTTTTCATAACGTAGAGGTTAGTGAAAAATATACTTGTTCTGATTTTGAAAAAAAGTAAAATTATTTAATTTTTACTTCAAGCTCAATCAATATATTAACTAATTTTGATTATGCTAAAAAAGAATATTTTATTTCTCACTTTTATATTATTCTTTAGTATTCATTCTCAAGATTTAGATAAGTTAAGTGAATTGCACCAAAATCAAGGCTCTGTTGAGGTTGTCTCAGATTTTCAATCAAGCTTTGTTGATGATAGAATTATAGAGTTTTGGCTACCCCCTAATTTCGATCCTACAAAAAAATATGATTTACTTATAATGCACGACGGACAAAATTTATTTGACGCTAATAAAACATGGAACAGGCAAGAGTGGAAATTAGACGAATGGGCATCAAAATTAATTCCAGAAGGTAAAGTTAATCCGTTTATAATCTTGGGAATTCACAACTCTGGTAAAAACAGATGGAATGACTATTTTCCTGAAAAAGCTTATGATTTTGTTAAGGATTTAAAATACCTTAATGATAACAAACCAGCCCTATATGCAGATTTATATTTAAAATATATTGTCGATGAACTTATCCCTTTTGCAAAGAGTAAATATTTAAAATCTTCTGATGATTTTAAGATAGTCATCGGAGGATCGAGTATGGGAGGATTAATTTCAATGTATGCTGCATTTGAATATCCAGAAATATTTGATGGAGCCATCTGCATGTCAACGCATTGGCCCGGAGCTTTTGTCATTGATAAT
>NHHC02000054.1 GCA_002169935.2 Candidatus Pelagibacter sp. TMED153
ATCCACGGTACTTTTTTCATCAGTTTGATGCCGCTTTAATATTTTAGGTAATCTTCTATATGAGTCTGGACCCAATACAATATCTACATAAGGTTTATTTTCAAGTATATCATGTTTTAAGCTTTGAGCCATACATCCTAATACGCCTATAATCATTGATGGGTTTTCACGTTTTAATAAATTATATCTTCCTAATAATGAGTGAACCTTATCTTCGGCATGCTCTCTTATTGAGCAAGTATTAACAAATAGTATATCCGCTGCATCAGGGTTAGTAACTTTTTGATGACCCTGCTTTTTCAAAAGCGTTTCTACAAGCTCTGTATCAGATACGTTCATCTGACAACCATAAGTTTGAATATGATACTTTTTATTCAAAGGAGAGACTTAGAAATATTTCTAATTACCTACTTGGGTAAAAAAGAAATCTGCAGGATTTTTTGGAGTACCTCTGTAATGTACTTCGTAGTGGAGATGAGGAGCTGTAGACCTGCCAGTATTTCCAGTTTCTCCAATGATATCACCTCTTTTTATTTTTTGACCATGGCGAACAAATATTTTTGATAAATGAGCAAATGTAGTAGAATATCCAGATGAGTGATCTAGTTTAATATGGTTTCCAAAACCACCTATGTAGTATGCTCTTTTCACAACCCCATCTGCAGGAGCAAAAATTGGAGTGCCGGTAGGAACAGAAAAGTCTTGACCTTGATGGAATCTACGTACGGCATCAATTGGATCTTGCCTATATCCAAAACTAGAATTTAAGTAACCACCACTAACTGGTCTAATTGAAGGGATATGTCTTATTCGATCGATATCCGTCTTTACTTTTTCATAAATAGTTTCATAACTAGCCAATTCAAAATTTACTTGCCTAGATAATCTTTCTATATCAATATGTAAATCAGATATTTCTTTACTAACAGCAGGAGCTAAATTATTTAATATTTTTGGTCCCTTGTGGTCTACACCACCAACACCAAGTTTTCTGATATCAACATCCACCTCAGGCATTCCAGCATAAGAGCGAACAGCCTTATCTTTCTCCTCAATATCAAGAATTTGTTGATCAAGCTCTTTTAGCCTATCTTGAATTGCATCAACGCTTCCAGCAACGGAATTGTAATTTGCTTTAAATTCCTTTAATCTTTTATCATATAAAGTTTTACTAATGTAATCAGCTCCTATTAGCAGAAAAGAACCCAAAATGACTAAAGAGATTATTACCAGCCCTAGTATTTGAGCGTTGCTAAAATGAAGTTGATTAATATCATCTTCTGATTCAGAGTGTAAAATATATTTTCGATTCAAAAACATTTAAGTGATTATATAATTATCCCAAATTCAGCAATATTACATAATATTATAGACACTAGACAAACTCTTTATTCTACTCTTCTTCTTGATGAAAATCATCTGTTTGAGAGTCAAAACTTTGTTCTAAATCGCTGTCTTCAATACCATATTCTTTCTTGATAAAAACTATTTCATCTTCTTTATCTAGAATACTAGATTGACAATAATTAACATCTTCAATTAAGTTGAAAAATTCAGTGTTACCTGTAAAATTAGACATATTATTATTCTGAGTCTTTTGATAAACAAGTTTGCCTAAACTCTCATATATTTTTGATTTATCTTTCTGCAACTGAAGAATATCAAATTTCAATTTTGATATTTTAGTAAACTCTTCTCCTTTTGCAACTGCAACCCTACTAATTTCTTCAGCTTTCTCAACAGCAGAAGCTCCCCATTCTTTCATATTGTCTTTTAAATCATCCCAAAGCTTATTCATAACCTTATTCCTCACAAAACCTTTTAAAATATATTATTATACAAAATCAAAATAAAGTAATTAATAAGGTTAATTAATTTCTATTTGGTTAACAAATTTTACCTCTTCAATTGCTTGAAGCTGACCAATTAAATCTGAGTCAATAGGACTATCTAATCTTATAACTGCAAAGGCTAATTTTTTTTCTGAGTTTTGGCTTAACAAATAAGCACCTATATTTATTCCATTTTCACCTAGAAGAGATCCAACCTTTCCAATGACACCAGGAACATCGTCATTTTGAATAAATAAAAGCGTACCATTAAGATTGACTTCCATTTTATAACCCATAAGGTTAACTAATCTTGGAAGGTTATCATTAAATACACTACCATCAAATATGTTTTCATTTTCAGAAATTACACTAACAGATATCAAATTGGAGTAATTTGAATCTGATGTTGAATAATTTAATGAAATATCTATTCCTAGCTCCTTAGCTACTGTTTCAGCATTAATAAAATTTACTCTTTCAGGAACTCTTCTTTGGAGAAGGCTCCTTAAAAAAGACAATGAAATAGGCCTAACCTGATTTATGGTCCCGAAACAGCTAATTGAGACTTTTTTTATTGCTCCCGTTGCAATAATGCTATGTATCACTCCAAGATTATCTGCTAGACTTAAAAATGAGCTAATACTTTTTAAATCTGAAGAATCTTGAATTGGAAAGTTCACAGCATTTTCTAATTCCTCATTAATTAAATAATTACTAATTTGATTACAAATTGCGGTGCTAACACCTGCTTTGGCCTCTTTTGTAGATCCTCCAAGATGAGGGGTTAAGATTAAATTAGGAGCTTTTAACAATGGACTTGTTTTAGAAAGAGGTTCTTGCTCAAATACATCTAGAGCAGCACCCGCAATTTTACCCTCAGTAAGTATTTCCGCTAGGTCAGATTCATTAATTATTCCACCTCTGGCAACATTTATTATTCTAGCTTCTTTTTTCATTTTAGACAACATGTTGAAATCAAAAAGATTTTTAGTATCCGGGCTAAGTGGGATATGGACTGTAATAAAATCAGACCCTCCAATTAATTCTTCTAATTCACATAGTTTTATATCATCAGAACGAAACATATCTTCTTTGATAAATGGGTCAAATCCTAATATCTTCATATTAAACCCTAGAGCACGTTGCATTACCTCCCTTCCGATTTTACCTAAGCCAATAATACCTAAAGTCTTATAACGCAGTTCAGATCCGATAAACTTGTGTCTATCCCAATTGCCATTTAATAGCGATTGGTGCCCATAACTTATATTCCTAGATAAAGATAAGATTAATGCCATTGTATGCTCAGCTGCGCTTATGGTATTAGCATCCGGCGTATTCATTACGACAACACCTTTTCTAGTTGCAGCAGATATATCAATATTATCAATACCTACTCCAGCTCTTCCAATAACTGATAAATTATTGGCCTTGCCAATTATTTTCGCGTCTAATGTGGTACCACTTCTTATAACCCATCCATTTGCAGAAGAAATGTGCTCATAATGCTCGTCAATTTTAGATTCAACAGCATCAATAACTTCAATACCATTTTCTCTAAAAATTTTTATACCCTCATCAGATATTGGATCGGAAACAATCACTTTCATTTAACTAGGTCCTTTAGAAAAATATTTACTTCGATAAACGAATTAAATTTAATGCAGAGCCTGCTTTGAACCATGCGATTTGAGTTTCATTATAGGTATGATTGCATAGAATAAAATCTACAGTGCTATCATCATGAATAATCTCTAATTTTATCATACGCCCTACACTAAAAAATTCTAGATCAATAAAGTTAAAAGTATCATTTTCTTCTATCTTGTCATAATCTTCTTTATTTTTGAAAGTTAAAGCGAGCATTCCTTGCTTTTTAAGATTTGTTTCATGAATCCTTGCAAATGATTTCACCAAAATAGCTCTAACACCCAAATGTCTAGGCTCCATTGCAGCATGCTCTCTAGATGAACCTTCTCCGTAATTTTCATCGCCCACTACTATGGTACCCACACCTTCAGTTTTGTATGATCTAGCTACCTCTGGAACCTCACCATATTCACCATTATTATGGTTCTTTACTAAATTCGTTGTTCCATTGAAAAAATTTGTAGCTCCAGTCAAAAGATTGTTAGATATATTATCTAGATGCCCTCTATAAAATAGCCATGGGCCTGCCATAGATATGTGATCTGTGGTGCACTTCCCTTTTGCCTTAATTAATAATCTCATCCCTATTAAATTTTTACCATCCCACTTATCAAATGGACTTAACAGCTGCAATCTTTTGGAATTCTTATCTATTTTGATATCAATCTTTTCAGAAGCGAATTCAAAAGGATCTAAAAACCCATTATCTTTTACTTCAAAGCCTAAATTTGGAAGTTCTTCACCAATCGGTTCATCTAATGAGACAGCGTCTCCATCATCATTAATAATTTTATCTTTCAATGGATTAAACTCCAAAGTGCCAGCAATAGCCATAGCTGTAACAATTTCTGGAGAAGCCACAAAGCCATGAGTATTTGGNTTNCCNTCNGCACGNTTTGCAAAATTTCTATTAAAAGATGTTATGATAGAGTTTTTTTCGTTTTTTTCAGATCCAGCTCTGTCCCACTGCCCTATACATGGTCCGCATGCATTAGCAAGAACAGTGCCTCCAATGTTTATAAAATTATCTAAAATACCATCCCTCTCTACAGTATATCGAACCTGTTCTGACCCTGGGGTAATAGTAAAATCTGATTTTACTGAAATATTTTTATCATTTGCTTGTTTCGCTATAGAGGCAGCTCTGGATAAATCTTCATATGATGAATTTGTGCAGGAACCAATAAGGCCAACATCTAATTTTAATGGCCAACCTTCACCCTTTGCTTTTTCACTGAGCTTGGAAATAGGCGTTGCCAAATCTGGAGTAAATGGTCCATTTACGTGTGGCTCAAGCGCGTTTAAATCAATTTCAATAACTTCATCATAAAATTTTTCTGGTTTTTTATAGACATCTTCATCAGCTTTTAAATGGTGTTCAATATCATCTGCAAGACTAGCTAAACTTTTACGGTTAGTAGCTTTTAAGTATCTTGACATATTACTGTCATATGGAAAAATTGAGGTAGTTGCTCCTATTTCAGCACCCATATTACAAATAGTGCCCTTTCCTGTACATGAAATTGATTTAGCACCCTCTCCAAAATATTCAACAACAGAACCGGTGCCTCCTTTTACGGTTAGCATTCCAGCTAATTTAAGGATAATATCTTTTGCTGAGGTCCAGCCACTCATTTTTCCAATTAAACGAACACCAATTAATTTTGGAAATTTTAGCTCCCATGGCATCCCAACCATAACATCTACAGCATCTGCTCCTCCAACACCGATAGCAATCATACCNAGCCCACCTGCATTAACTGTATGACTGTCGGTGCCAATCATCATACCTCCAGGAAAAGCGTAGTTTTCTAACACCACCTGATGAATAATACCCGCTCCTGGTTTCCAAAAGCCAATTCCATATTTTTTAGATACTGATTCTAAAAAATCATAAACCTCTGAATTTGAATCTTTTGCTCTAAGTAAATCAGCGTCAGATCCAATTTTTGCCTGAATTAAATGATCGCAATGGACAGTAGAAGGAACAGCAACCTTGCTTTTACCGGCCATCATAAATTGCAATAAAGCCATTTGCGCAGTAGCATCCTGCATTGCTACCCTATCAGGATTAAATTCATTATATGAGACACCTTTAATGACTGAATTAATAGCTGATTCAGAATCAATATGACCATATAAAATTTTTTCGGTATATGTTAAAGGTCTTTTAAGCTTTTCTTTTACAAGGTCAACTCCAACTCCAAAAGATGAGTAAAAGTCTTCAATCATTTTTAAATCATACATAATGCTTTTATTATAATAGTTAGTTTCGGAACATTAAAAGACGAAAATCATTAGATTTAAGTACAAAGAAACTAATCTTTTTTTCAATTTATAAACAAACTTCTTGACTAAATAAAATAATTATTTTGAACATTTTAAAAATTTTTATTCCTGTATTCTTTTTATCATTAAATATTTCACTGAGTATAAGTAGAGTTGAGATATTAAAAAGCAATGAAAGAGGCTTAACCATAAAGATTAGTAGAACAGTAAATACAAGCGCTGATGTTTACCCTGATTATTTTTACATAGGGCTCCCAAGCAATGATCGACCCGATATAAAAACCATCTCTTTTAAAGAATTAATTTCTCCATTCCAAACCAAAAAAATTAGTGACAGTCTTTTTGAATTATCCACCCTACAAAAACACCAAAACTTAAATGTCGCAGTACTAAAAATAAATCCGGTAATTAAAAATAATAAATTCTTAAATGAACTTCATCTTCAAATTACTTACAAAGCAAATGAAAATAATTTTAGAAAAGCTTTTTTAAATGAAGAAATTTTACTATCTAAAAAAATAATTAATTGGGATAAAGCTAAAAACTGGTTTATTCCAAATATGGCTAATTCACGACCTAAAATTTCATCTCAACCCTTAGGAAAATGGATAAGTTTCAATGTTAACGAAGACGGCATAAAACAAATAACATATTATAAATTGAAGGAAGTGTTTAGTGATATAGATATCCAAGACCCTCGGTCAATAATGCTATACTCCCCTTCAAATTTTGGTAGAGCTACATCTTATCAAACAAATATTCCAATACCAGAAAATTTGATTGAGATACCAATCATAATTGAGGGTGAAGAAAATGGAGTTTTTAATTCAAACGATAAAATTATATTTTACTCCCAAGGCCCTTCAGGTTTTGATTTAAAAGATAATAATCCAGGATGGTCACAAAATTTATACTTTAATACAAGTAAATACTGGATACTAATGCCTGAAGACAATGAACTAAGAGGAAAAAGGATTGCTCCATCTGATGAACCTACTCAAATAGATTTAACATTAGATTATGGAATTTCATACTATCATCATGAAATAGATTTAGTTAACCCTGAACAATCAGGTTTGAGGTGGTTTGGCCCCAGCGTAGGAAGTCAAAGCACCCAAATAATCTCTACAAATACACCTAATGCTAAAGGTGAAGTTGATTGCTATACTGAATTAAAATTAAAAGGAAACTCTTTAAACGGATCCTCAAGTACAAATCACAGTATTGAATTATATGCAAATTCTACGAACCAAAATAAGATTGGCGCGACGTCTTCTTGGACAGGGAATGGTTTTAGAACTATTTCCGGTGTTTTATCCGGTGAGAATTTAAATCCTACTGAAAATAATTTTTTTATAAAAAATATTAGTTCTGATGGTAACTCTTCTCCATTAATAGATTATTTATATATTAGATATGGAAGAAAATTAATATTTAATTCAAATAAAATTGAATTCTTTTCTCCTGTCCAAGGTAGCAATATTAGATTTAGTTTTCTAAGTGAACTTCCTCAAACAGCTTCAGCTTTAGATATTTCTAATCCAAAGAATCCAAAAACTATCTCAATAAAAAGTAATAGAAAATTAGAGGTTCAAAGCTCTAGTGATACTATTGGTAGGTATATTGTGTTTAATAAGAATGAAATTGACTCTGTTGGTAACTTTACCTTTCATGAACAAATTAACTTCTCAACTTTAAGAAATAATAATATCCGAGCAGATTATATAATTATTGGGCCTAAAGAATTTCATGAACCAGCTATGCCATTAATTGAATTAAGAAGTCCTGCTATTTATGCTAACCTTGGAGATATATATAGAGAATTTTCTGGAGGGAATAAAGACCCTTTATCTATACGTAGATTTTTACAATGGACCCAGGAAAATTGGGTAACACCTGCACCAATACATTTACTTCTCCTTGGAGATACGGGATATGACTACAGAGATATAAACGGACTTTCGGCGGTAATTGTGCCTACCATACAAGTTCAATCTTACATCAGCTACCCATCTGATGATAGGTTAGCTACCTTATATGGAAACATACCTGAAATGAGCATAGGAAGGTTTCCAGCTAAAAACTCATCACAAGTAGCAAACTTTGTTGAAAAAATTGAATTCATTGAATCAAATAATAATTATGGTACATGGAGGCAAAGAGTAACTCTGATAGCCGATGATCCTGCTCGACCTGAGCCTAACCACGGAGGAATTGCTACAGGAAAAAGTCATACTCTAAATTCAGAAACTTTATTCGAAATAATTCCATCGAAAATTGATGTTGAAAAAATATACATGCTTGAATATCCAGAGGTCAGTGACGCATCTGCATATGGTGTCACAAAGCCGGCTGCAACCCAAGCGCTATTCAATGCAATTAGGAGCGGAACAGCAATTATTAATTATATAGGACATGGCTCAGCATTCCAGTTAGCCCAAGAAAAACTACTTGACTTAAATAGAGGAGACCTTGAAAGTATCAAAACAAATAATCAACTTCCATTATGGATAGTTGGCACTTGCTCCTTTGGTCATTTTGATGATCCAATCGCAGAATCATTTGGTGAGGAATTAATCAGATATCCTATGGATGCTGCATCAGCTGTTATTTCTACATGCAGACCTATAACAGTGACTGGTAACGAGAGATATACTCAAGATATTTTTGAGAGTTTATTCGCAAATGGNCAAGTAACAAATAAAGCAATAGGTGTTTGTCTACAATCTATAAAAAATGGTTCAACTGAAAGTGAATATTTTCATTTATTTGGAGACCCTGCTCTNAGGTTACCAATGGTTTACAAAAACTTCAACAATGCGATTGTGAANCCAGATACATTAAAAACTCTTTCCACTGGAGAAATAGCAATAAACCAAGATTTTATTTTAGGGGATGGTAATGGAGTGATTGTACTCAAGGATGCAGANAGGNNAGTTACAAGGACATATAATATAGCATCTTCTAATCAATCTCTATCCTATAAACTCCCAGGACCAACTTTATTTCGTGGAAATTTTAACTTTTATGGAAATGAGAGCTTTGTCCAAATAAGAATACCTCAAGATATTTCATATTCTGAAAACACGTCTAAGATTCTTATTTACTTGTATGATAGTGAACAAGAANTTTCNANCGAAATCAATCCNGTNTATATTNTTGGTGGNGANNCAACTATGGATCAAAATGGTCCATTAATTATTTTCAAATCAAAANATGGGAGAATATTTAGAAACGGNGATCATAAAAANNCTGATGAANNATTAATTGTTCAAATATCTGACCCNATAGGANTTAATTTAACTAANGAGCTAGGTCATTCAATAATTTTGAAAGATTTAANAANTGATAACTCATTNNATATAACTGATNATTTTGTATANGACAATAATAGTATAACAACTGGTGAAATTTTTGTAAATAATTTTATTAGTGATGAGATCAAAATTATTGTAACAGCTTGGGATAACGCTAATAATCCATCTGAAAAAGAAATAGAATTATTTTCAGCAGAAGAAAAAAAGTTACGAATTTATAATGCTTATAATTTCCCAAATCCTTTTGTTGACCAAACAAAGTTTACTTTTGAATTAAATAAAGAAGCTGAAATTTCTATCATTATTTACACATTAGGTGGAAGAAAAATAAGGCATATTAAAAATAAAAACTATTCACCTGGTTTTCATTCTGTTGATTGGAATGGACGTAATGAATTTGGTAAAATTATTTCAAATGGTGTGTATATTTATAAAATCAATGCTAAAAATATGAGCCATAGAACACACTATATAAGTAAAGTTGCTATATACAAATAGTCCATTTTAATGAAAAATAAAAAAGAAATAATTCTTGCTTCAAAATCACCAAGAAGAATTGAAATCTTAAAAATGATAGGTTTAGATTTTGATATTGCACCAAGTAAATTAGATGAAAAAATAAAAATTAATTTGACAGGAAGCCCATTTGCTGAATTTTGGAGTAAAGAAAAAGCAAAATTAATTTCTAATCAAAATCCTAACAGTCTAGTTATAGGTGCTGACACTATTGTTATCTTAAATAATCAAATATTAGGAAAACCAAAAGATAAGAATGACAGTAAAAATATGCTTATGCTGTTATCAGGAAATTTACATGAAGTTGTGACAGGTATTACATTAATTTGTAAAAATAGACAAATATCAAAAACCTTTAGTGTATCCACTAAAGTTTATGTTAGAAAAATACCAGATGAACAAATTGATTTTTATATAAATAATTATAACACTACTGATAAAGCTGGTAGCTATGGCATACAAGAATGGTTTTCAATTTGGATAAAAAAAATTGATGGTTGCTATTATAATGTAATGGGCCTTCCAATTTCTAAATTTTACAAAGAATACCTAAAAATAACTAGATACAGTCTTTTCCAGTTTTTAGGAAACTTGATTTATACAAATTATGCTCTTGAAAACTTGTTATAGTTAAAATCAACACAAAATATTAATTTTAAT
>NHHC02000058.1 GCA_002169935.2 Candidatus Pelagibacter sp. TMED153
ATGGACAAAAATTTTGAAAATGGATGTGTTCTGATTGTTGGAGGCAGTGGTGGCATTGGCTCATTATGTGCAAAAGAGTTTGCTAGCTCAGGTGCTAGGGTTGCTATTACATATCATAAAAATGAACAAGCTGCTATTGATTTAGCTAATGATATAAATGCTGATGTAAAGATATACCAATTAGATAACAGCGATTCAAAATCTGTAGAGCAGACCTTTACAAAAGTAAAAGAAGATCATGGTTCTATTAACACACTTGTTAATGCAGCTGGATTTGATATACCACAAAAGTTTATTGGTGAAATTGATATTGATTTATGGAAAGAAGTAATAGATGCTGACATAAATGGTTTTTTTAACCTAATAAAATCTGGATTACCTCATCTTCGTAAATCGAAGGGCTCTATTGTTTTTATAAGTTCTGCAGGATTATTTAAATATCCTCCTGGAGATATTCTTTCGGTTGCTCCAAAAGCCACCATAGAACATGTATTAAAAGGTATTGCTAAAGAAGAGGGTGCAAACGGAGTAAGAGCAAATTCTATTGCACTGGGAATTATTGAAACAGGAATATTTCATAGATTGCTAGAAGAAGAAAATACCTTTTTTGATGATGCTTGGCACGAAGCAGTGATGAATACACTTGCTATTAAAAGATTTGGTCTTCCTGAAGAGGTTGCTGACACCGCGGTATTTTTAGCCTCAAGCAAAGGTGGTTACATTACGGGCCACTGTATCCCAGTAGATGGTGGTTACCATCTATAAGATTTAAACAAAATAATCTGTATTTTCTACGCCTAGCTGCATGGCCCCATAGTTTCTTGAAAAACTTACAGGGTTATTAGCAACATGTGCTCTCGATGTATGAACATCTAAAAATATTTTTTGAATATCACTGCCGGCAAATACTGCACCACCGCCTGCGTTTGAAAATAATGTATCAACTACTTCAAGACACTTTTCTATCACTAAAGAAGCATCATATCTAAATTTTACCCTATCAATCATAGGGATGCCGCCTTGATTCCCAGCCTGATCAACCATGACATCATAATTTCTAAACATCACTGTTTCTATAGCATCAAGTTTTGCAGATGCCTCAGCAACAATTGATTGAGTGTGAGTGTCACCAGCCAGTTTTGCAGGATCACTGGAGGCTTTATTATTCGCCCCATCAATAAATAGCTCTAACATTTTCTTTGTAGCGCCAATCGCTGGAGTAGATACAGCTCTAACAAATAATTGTCCCCAAGGTATTTTGTACAAATCATTTTTGTTTACTGAATATCCTGGATTAGTAAGATTAAAGCCGTCAGACTGTTTGTGGGTACGATACTCTGGCACGAAAACGTCATTGACATGAATATCTTGACTACCAGTTGCCTTTAAACCCATTGAGTACCATGTATCTTTGATTTCGTAATCACTTTTTGGAATTAAAAAAGTTCTATATTCTGGGGTGCCTCCCTCAGGTGGAAATATTAATCCACCAAGCAATGCCCAATCACAATGTTCAGAGCCGCTGGACCATTGCCAATGACCTGAGAATTTAAACCCTCCCTCAACAGGAGTGACCTGACCCATGGGAGCATAAGAAGATGAAACAAGCGTGTTATCGTCCTCGCCCCAAACCTCTTTTTGAGCCTTATCATCATAAAGAGCAAGTTGAAAAGGATGGATGCCAACAACACCTAAGACCCATGCAGTAGACATGCAGCCCTGTGCAATTCTTAATTGGACTTCTGAAAAAGTGTGCGGATCTAATTCATGCCCACCATATTGCTTAGGTTGTAAAATTTTAAAAAATCCAGCATCTTTCATGTCTTGAATAGTTTCCTTTGGAATTCTTCGATCAGTGTTTGCAGATTCGGATCTTTTCTTGAGAACAGGAATAAGATCTTCAGCCTTTTTGATCATTTCGTTGTGTAGGTCAAGATTTGTTCTTTCTTTAATACTTACTGCTGTTGCTAATGCCATTTTTCACCTCTTTTTTGTTCCGATTGTAATGATTCCATTAATACTTTATTGATTCAACATAATAATTCATATTTTTTATTATTATTTTTACGATTAATATTATAATTATTAATTTTTATGAGCATATTTGAGTTCAATATTGCGCATTCGGAAATTTTTTACCATATGCATCTATAATTGTTCGATGTCATATATAAGTATTCACTGTAGTGCAGGAAAATTTACTGGCATTAATGATGATGACATAAATTTTTTTTATGGCATCCCTTTCGCAAAACCTTTAAACAAAAAAACACAGTGGAAGGCACCTGAAAAAATTGATTCTGAAATATCTTTTGATGCTACTAAAAAAGGGTTTAGTGCACCTCAAACAATTTATCGAGATTCTTTTTTAACTGATCCAAACATGCCAGATG
Source organism: Candidatus Pelagibacter sp. TMED153 (assembly GCA_002169935.2). The sequence continues at coordinate 2,394 of NHHC02000058.1, forward strand.
AATCAGTGGATTGTTTGTCGCTAAACATTGCCTCGCAAAATACAAATGGCAATATGCCAGTGATGATTTGGATTCATGGAGGAGCATATATTACCGGCTCATCTAATTCAGTTATCTACGATCTTGATTCTCTTCCTCGTCATGAAATTGTATTAGTTACAATTAACTATCGCTTAGGACCATTCGGATTCTTAAAGCTAGATGAAGTCTCAAATGGTGAAATTAAATCTACAGGTAATGAGGGTTTAATGGATCAAAAGTTAGCAATAGAGTGGGTAAAAGAAAACATTGCTGAGTTTGGAGGAGATCCTGAAAACATCACTATTTTTGGAGAATCTGCTGGAGCTTGGAGTGTTGCATTGCAATCTGCAATAAGCTCAAAAGGCAATTTATTTTCAAAAGCTATCTGTCAAAGCGGAGGAATGAATGCATATTTTGATAAAGAGAGGGGAAATCAATGGGGTGAGTTATTCCTTAAAACCGCAAATGATAATGGAATAAAAATTAATGATTTGTTATTACTTGATCACAAGCACATAACCTCAATTGCATCCGCTATAAAACATACGATGATTGCAAGTGGAAAGTGGCTTTCACCAGAAATAGGATTTGCGCCAATTGCAGATGGTAATTTCTTACCTTTAAATCCTATAAAAAATTTTCAAGATTCACCAATCAAATTAATAGTTGGAACAACTGCAGATGAATACAGGCTTTGGTCAGAATTTGAACCATATTATCTAAATTTAAATAAAGATAGTTTTTATAAAAGGTTAAATAAATTATTCATAACAGAGGCTGTTGATAAAATCGCTGATAATTATTTACCCAAAGGTGCATCAGATGATCAATATAAGCATGCGCTATCAAATATTATGACTGATTGGACATTTGGAATTCATGCATTGGAGTTATTAGAGCAACATAAAGATAATGCTTATGGATATTTTTTTAATGAGTCTAGTCCAGTCCTAGATGGTAAATTGGGCGCATATCATGCAAGCGAGCTTCCATATGTCTTCGGTTCAGCATCTAAAAAAATTCTTCAAGATTTTTGCTCAAAAGAAGCTCAAAAAATTTCAAATTTTTTTCAAGTTTCTTGGACTCAGTTTGCAAAAACTGGCTCTCCTTCCTCAGATTTAATAAATTGGGATGCTTATGGCGTTAATCAATCGATTGCGTTTATAAATTCTGCCCCGAAAATTAAACCCATGCCCAACAAAGATAGGATAAAATTGCTGAATGAATCACAGAATAATTTCTAAGAATTTTTTAATAACCTTATTATGCCTATTTGCTTTAGGATCCTGCATGAACCCTATTCAACAAGGAAATTTGTTAACAATTACTACTTCATCTGGAGTATCTCAGGGAACGTTAAATAAAAATGTTGTTACTTGGGAGGACATTCCTTACGCCATTCCTCCTGAGGGAGATCTTCGTTGGAAGGCTCCTAGAGCTTTGATATCTCCTGAATCAAATATTCAACCTCAAGATGGCAATGGATGCCTTCAAGAAGCGAGTATTTATGCAGGAATACAGGGTGAAGGAATAGTAGGGCAAGAAGATTGCTTGTACTTAGATATAAAAGCTCCTGTAAATAATTTAAATCGAAGGCTTCCGGTAATGTTCTGGATTCATGGTGGTGGCAATACATCTGGAGTAAAAGATTACTATGATTTTTCAGAGCTCATTCGTGAACATCAGGTTATGGTTGTAACAATTAATTATCGTTTAGGCCCTATGGGTTGGTTTACCCATCCTGGTATACAGGGGCTTCAAAATGGAATTGATAAAGCTTCTAATTTTGGAACCCTTGATATTATGGAAGCATTAAAATGGGTGCAAACTAATATCCAAAATTTTGGAGGAGACCCAGAGAATATTACAATTTTTGGAGAGTCAGCTGGGGGAAATAACGTATTGTCTTTACTTGCTTCTCCTATGGGAAATGGACTCTTTCACAAGGCAATCTCTCAATCAGGCTATACAACGAGTTTTACAATTGAAGAGGCTTTAGGTTTAAATCAAAAAGGCACTGTGGTAAATCAATTAGGTTCTGACCCAGTACTCTCAAGTTTTGACTCTTCTGGATATGGACGTATAAAAAATCTGTTTAAGGAAGATCCCCAGAAATATGCAGAAGAATATCAGCATTATTTGAGATCCATTGATGGAAAAGCTCTTTTAGAGACCTATGAGAAACTTTCAAAAGATACCTATGATCGATTGCCGCTACTAACAAGAGATGGAATAGTAACTCATATTAATGGAGTAAGTGCCGGGCTTGTTTCTTCTAGAGAAAAAAACAATATTCCAGTTATTGCTGGATCAAATAAGGATGAGCTCTCACTTTGGTTGGGATCAAATAGATATTTTGTAAATGCATCTTATCCATTCACAAAACTTATACCTATTCCTAAGATTGAATTTAAAAGAGAGGATTTATACAAACTTTGGGTCAAAACCCGTTCACTGGGGTGGAAGTTAAGGGGCGTTGATGAGCCATTAATGGAGTTGGAAAAAGCTGGTTATAATTCTTTATATGCATATAGATTTGATTGGGACGATCAAGTCTCGTCACGCTTTGCAGATTTTCCTAATTTAATAGGAGCAGCCCATGGGTTTGAGATTTCTTTTATTACTGGTGACTTTAAATTTGGTCCAATTGGACGATTCGTTTATCCCAAGGGAGAATTAAGAGATCAAATGAAAGAAACCATGATGCAGGCTTGGACATCATTTGCAAAAACTGGCATTCCAAACACTGGTAAAAGTCAGGAATGGAAAAAATTTAACTCCAAGGATAGATTTTTCATGAAGTTAGATTCTGATAAACATTTATTCATAGATAAAGAGATATTGTCTCTCGAATTTATCACCGAAAATGTTCGACTTTCGTCAGTGGGCACACTATTAGAAAAATGTTTATTAGTTCAAGAAACGTTTTTTAATATTGGGGATTACCTTGAGAAAGAATTTACGAAATGGAATCAAGGTGCTTGCAAACAATTCGATATGGATTTCGAACGAAAAAAAATAGAAACTGATTTAATTCAAGAATACGGTTCAGCAACTGTTTACTAATGATCCCAATGCAAAAGAAGATTCTTTTTTTATTCCTCGTAATAAGCATCTTGTCTGGTTGTGGATCTGATGTTGACCCCGGAATAATTGAAGGATCTCCTCGATCTTCAGAAGCAATTTACAAACAAGATTCAAAATTTTTTCAGACCAAAGAAAGCTTGTTAGGAGATGATTCGGGTGATACATCTCAAATTCTTTTTGGAGATTTGCATGTTCATACTACATATTCTATTGATGCTTTTACGCTAGAGTTGCCAATGATGGGTCTTCAAGGTGTCCATGATAGTTCTATGGCATGCGATTTTGCCAGGTATTGTGCAAATCTAGATTTTTTTAGTTTTAATGATCANGCNGAAGGATTAACTCCAGANCATTGGCGTGANCANAAAAAAATTATCCANCAATGTAATATCTCAAATANTGATCCTGCAACAAATGATTTAGTTGTGTTTCCTGGTTGGGAATGGACTCAAATCGGCACTACTAAAGAAAATCATTGGGGCCATAGAAATGTAATCTTTAAAGATATCCAAAATCTTCCTGCCAGGCCCATTGGTGCAAGAACTCCAGATTCAGGATTGGGAGTCTTTGANACCACTGAACAAGCTGTAAGTGCAAGATGGNTAGATATATTTAATTTTAANCGNTACTCAGATTTAAAATGGCTCCTTAATGAGGTGAGAAANATACCTTATTGTGANNAGGGGATTGCTTCTCCAGATCTTCCGCTTGATTGTTATGAATATGCAANAACTCCTAGAGANTTATTTTCTAAGTTAGATGAATGGAATCTAGACAGCATTGTAATTCCNCATGGTCAATCATGGGGTTTCCATGTTCCATTAGGAACGTCTTGGGANAATCGTCTTAACGATGANGGNCATGATCCNAGCAAACAANTTCTTCTNGAAATTATGTCTGGNCATGGAAATAGTGAAGAATATAGAGATATTNCATCTGNAAATTTTCTTCAGACTGGTGAAATGATTTGNCCCGAGCCAACTGAAGANTTTTTACCCTGCTGCTGGCAAGCAGGNGAAATGCAGAAAAAACGTTGCNATGGACTNACAAAAGATGANTGNGATGCAAGNGTNGAGCTTGCTAAAAAATATACTTTGGCNGGAGGTCCATACACNAATATGGTATTTCCTGAGGCCAAGCCTGAAGAATGGTTNAGTTGCGATCAATGCACTGATTGTTTNAANCCAGCNTTTAATTACAGACCCAAACAATCTGCTCAATATGCTTTAGCTATNTCANATTTTGAAAGCTCCANNGAGTCTCCTCAAAGNTATAATTTTGGATTTATTGCATCAACAGACGATCATACTGCAAGACCAGGAACAGGATATAAGCAGTATGAAAGANGAAAGATGACATTTGCGACAGGTGTTAAATCAAAAATNTGGGAATATCAGTATGCAGCTGAAGACCCAAATTTTCCTGAAATTCCTAAAATCANNCCAGGGGAAAGNCANCCTGATAGNGAGAGAGTNTCTAGTTTTGTATATCCTGGNGGTATTTTGGCTGTGCANGCAGAGGGAAGAGGGAAGGATGANATTTGGAANGCTTTAAAAAATAAAAATGTTTATGGCACAAGTGGTCCAAGAATATTGCTATGGTTTGATTTAATAAATTCNCCCGANGGACAAGTTCCAATGGGTTCTGNGATTACAATGAGTCAAAATCCAAGGTTTATCATCAAGGCTGCTGGAAGNTTTAAACAAAATCCAGGCTGTTCTAATGAATCAATAGACTCACTCTCTTCTGAAAGGCTAGAGTATTTATGTGCAGGCGAATGTAATAACCCAAGCAATGAAAGAGAGGTCATTGAGAAAATAGAAATTATCAAGATTACTCCTCAAATATATGCTGGCGAAGCAGTGAGCCCTCTTATACANGATCCNTGGAAGTCAATTCCATGTCAAGGTTCAGGCGAATGTATTGTTGAATTTGAGGATCAAAATTTTTCAAGAGACAGCGTTTATTATGTAAGGGCAATACAGAATCCTACACCTGCAATAAATGGNTCAACTTTATCTAAAAGGGNTAATTTTGATCTTTGCAAGGGAAGTTTTAGGACTAATCTTAAAGATGATTGTTTAAGTATGNCCAACGAAAGAGCATGGTCTTCTCCAATATATGTCAATAAACCTTAGGTAGTTTGTTGTTTTATTTGATTTGCAGTTGANCGCTTTATTTNAATNAATTCAGCAATTTTGAAATATAANTTTTCTTCATAGGCATCAANNACTGAATCTGCAGTTACTANNTCCCAAAGCACTTTTAATAATTCAATTTTNTCTTCATNGGAATNNCTNNCATTNATTTTTTTTATTGAAGGATANAATGANACAGATTNCTNAGTTTCATCAATAATTTTTTTTACAATGGCGCTNGCTTTTAANTCNTCAGTAGCTACNTTATCTGCTCTTTTTTTNATTAGTTTNAATTCAGCGCTATCAAGAGTTCCATCNCTNATNGCNATTTCAAACATNAGTCTNAAAGCAACATCTGCTTCATNANTATCNANTACCTCAAGAGGTTTTTTTTGCTTAAATAGATTTTTGAGCATTTAAATAATTANGTAANNAGTTTNATNAGATAATTTTTTGGNAATNTNANNAATGTTCCNAGNAGNATTAAAAAATCNATNTAAATAGACTTATTTTCAATATANAGTTTNTCTANCTCNGCTANTTTTANAGGNTNACTCATATCATATCCTAAAANTTGAGATAAACCTGTNATNCCTGGTTTNANTTCATANANACCNTTTGCAGATCTNAATTNAGTNAGCTCTNTNTGAGATNTAAGTCCTGGTCTTGGCCCAATNAAGTTAATATCNCCNANNAGNACATTTATNAGNTGNGGNAACTCATCAAGTTTNATCTTTCTAAANAGTTTGCCACATNNCAGNTGATATTTNTGNTCNANCTGATGTGTTCCNGTATTTGGAGCCTCNCATCTTNAANGTTCTGATCTTAATAATTTTAAAAATCGNATTATNTTTACCAANTCGNTCTTGTATAAAAAAAANTGGCATNCCATCTTCAATGATTATCATNAAAGCAGCAAAAAATAAAAAAGGTGAAATNATTATNANCCCAANAGCGCAAATNAGNTTACGNACAATCCTAAAANTTTTTTTGAGCGTCATTTTGTAATGTAAAATAAAAGATATATTTTAAATCATTAATATGAATATTGCTTTAACAGGGTCTTCGGGATTGTTAGGATCAAAACTTTTATTGGATNTNCAAAAAATGGGNCATNAGGTTTTGTGCATTTCATCATCCAAATCATCTCCAAAAGATAATATTTTTTTATATGAGGAATTGAGGTCAAAAAAATTTGATTTCAATGCAGATTTTGTCATGCACTTAGCTTCAATAAATTCAAATTTAACAGAATCAGAAATTTATCAAGAGGTTGATCTTCTTAGAGAGGTAACAAGCAGCATGGAAACTTTAAATTGTAAAAACATCATATTTTTTAGCACAATTAAAGTGTATGGCGAAAATTCATTTGATTTTACTTTAATTGATGAAAGTTTTTCACANNCTCCTGAGTGCTTCTATGGAATNGCAAAAGCTAAATGCGAGAGATTGTTGAAAGAACTTTCGCTTGAAATGAAATTCAACTATTTAATTTTTAGAATGCCTCCAGTTTTAATTAANCATCCANAATCTAATCTTGGAANGCTTTTTCAGCTAGTTGAAAAAGGGATTCCNATTCCTTCTTTTCAAGTTGGAGANANAAATCAAAGAAGTTTTCTTAGCTACGATCTCTTTGCTTATATTTTAAAGGNAATTTTGAACAAGGGAAGTATTGCTTCAAGNCAAACATTCAATCTATCCGATAGCGAAACTATTTCAACAAATGATCTTTTAAAAAGATTTGGCAACAGCATCAATAAAAAACCCAGAATAGTTTATTTACCTAATTTTCTTTTTAGGGCTATGATCAAGATAAATCGATTACAATTAATCTTATGCAGGCTCTTTGGAAATTTTCATCTATCAAATGAAAAGCTTAAAAAAGAATTCAAAATACCTGAAAGCTTTTAAAAAATACAGGTTAAAAAAATGAATTTTATTGGAAAAAAATTAAATTCTTTACAAAGAATATATAAAACTATTCTCGTGGTATTAAATGATTTATTTCTAGCTTTCACGTGTTGGTTGGTATTTGGACCACCAATGGCAACCATTATTTCAAATNAAAATTCATATAGTTTAATAGCACTTATTNAATCNCAAATATACTCATTTGCTCTTCCTGCATTTCTTTTTTTGTCATATTTTTACTTCTTTGGGTACTATAAATCTTTGATAAGATTCTTTGATTCCAGGGATTCTATTTTCTTGTGTGTTTCAGGCTCATTAATATTTGGATTCTCTTGGGCAGTNNTATACGTCTTACAATTTGAGCAGATTGCTACAGATATACTATCAATTGTTGTCCTTCAAGGCCTGCTTTTATCCTCAGTTTTATATGCCTTTATTAATATTTCTAGGGATGTTGCAAAATATTTTTTATATCCATATCAAACTGATGATAATGCAATTCCAGTTGTAATCTTTGGATCGGGAGAATCAGCAAAAGCTCTATTAAATGAATTGCAAATCAACTCTTCAAAAAAGGTAATTGCTATCTTTGATAATTCTTCTGTTTTCAAGAATTTGCAGATCAATAATGTTCCAATTATTTCTAGCTTAAGCAGATTATCAGAGCTTAAATCTAAATATCAAAATCTTCAGGTATTTCTTGCAATTCCTAATATAAAAACTGAAGAAAGAAGAAAAATAATAACTGAATTAGAATCTATAAAAGTGGCTGTAAGAACCGTGCCCTCTCTAGCTGAGTTAATCTCAGATCAAAAGAAAATGACTGATCTTCAGGAATTATCTATTGACGATATTCTTCCAGGAGCAAGAATCTCTAATTCTATGGTTTTAGATGCATCATCAAAAACTTTTTTTGTATCTGGTGCGGGTGGGTCAATTGGTGCAGAAATTACTAGGCAGTTACTTTCAGGTAACCCAAAAACAATTATTTTATATGAGCTTTCGGAATATAGTCTTTTTCAGATCGAGCGAGAGTGCGTAGCAATAATAGACTCCAAAGATCTAAATACATCTATCATTCCAATTCTTGGAGACATCAGGGACCAAAAGAACCTAAAGCACATTTTTGAAAAGTTTCACATAGATCATATTTATCATGCTGCTGCATATAAGCATGTCCCAATTGTTGAGGACGAAAATAACCTTTCTATAGCAGCTGAAAATAACATACTTGGTACTTATAATTTAGCCCAGGCTGCTGTGGAAAATTGTGTTCAGTCTTTTGTCATGATTTCTACTGATAAGGCAGTGAGGCCAACAAATATAATGGGCGCCACCAAGAGATTTGCAGAGATAATAATTCAATCAATAAATGCTAGTACAGATGTAACAAGGTTCAGTATGGTTAGATTTGGCAATGTTATTAACTCATCTGGGTCAGTTATCCCGCTTTTTTTGGATCAAATTTCACAGGGTGGCCCCGTAACCGTTACAGATAAAGATGTTATGAGGTATTTTATGACCATCCCCGAAGCCTCCAGTTTAGTTTTGCAAGCTGGAGAAATGTCAACTGGAGGAGAAGTTTTTATTCTTGATATGGGCGAACAAATTAAAATATATGATCTTGCAAAAAAACTTATTCATTTATCTGGAAGAAATTACATCGAATCAGAAGGGCAGCTTGAGGACGGCATTCAAATTCTTGAGGTTGGGTTGCGTCCCGGTGAGAAAATGTATGAAGAATTGCTGATCTCTGGATCTGAAATTAAAACTGACAACCCAAAAATTTTTAAAGCAAATGAATCTTTTATTCAGCCAAATCAACTAGAACCAATTCTTGAGCAGATGAAGGAAAGTATCATGAATTATGATAACACTGAAATTTTAAACATATTAGTAGAAAACGTTGAGGGTTTTGAGCGATGAAAAAATATAAAATTTTAACTTTAATTCCTTTCTTGCTTTTTCTGCACTCTGGAATATTCGCTCAAGATTTAGAAAAACTAGTGCTTAAACCAGGATTTAAAATTTCTATATTCGCTGAAAATTTGAGTTCTCCTCGTCAAATTGCTGAGGGTAAGAACGGTACTATTTTTGTTGGAGAAAGAACAGGTCAAATTATTGCCTTAGTTGATTCAGATAAAAATGGCGAAGCGGATTATAAGAAAATGATTGCTAAAGATTTAGAATATTCAACAGGTGTAAGTATATTTAATCGAGATCTTTATTTTTCAGAAGTTAGTAAAATATGGAAAATAGAAAATATAGAAAGTTGGTTAAACGATAATATTTCAAATTCAGATCTTCCAAAAAAAGTGCTTGTTACAGATGAATTACCGAGTGACACATGGCATGGCTGGAAGTGGCTTAAGCATGATGAGCAAGGCCAATTATATTTTAATGTTGGAGCTCCTTGTAATATTTGCCTATCAGAAAATTCTCAATATGCTTCTATCTTAAAAATAAATGATAGTGGATGGCACCATGTTGCAAAGGGAGTACGTAACAGTGTCGGATTTGACTTTCATCCCGTTACAAAAAAACTTTTTTTTACAGATAATGGAAGAGATTGGATGGGTGATGATACTCCTTCATGTGAGCTAAATAGGTTAGATGTTAACGGTCAATTTTTCGGTTATCCATACAAACATGCGTCTAATGTAGTAGATCCAGAATTTGGCGATGTAAATTCAGGCTTTGATTTTATAGATCCAATTTTAGAGTTAGGTGCTCACGTTGCTCCAACNGGTGTGGCATTTTANGATGGATCAATGTTNCCAGCCANAATGCNAAATAATNTATTNATCGCNTTGCANGGGTCTTGGAATAGATCTAGNAAGGTNGGGTATAAAGTTCTTAGAGTTAGTTTTGATGNAAATGGCAATGTTATAGATTCANCTGANTTNATTNCAGGATGGTTGCAAGATGAAAGTGTNTTTGGAAGNCCNNNNGCTCCNTNTATNTTNAGTGATGGNAGNATGCTTTTATCNGATGATAAGGCTAATGTAATTTATAGAATTACTTACAAGAAATAGATGCCAGACTTAGATTCTTGTTTGGAAATTGCAAAATCCGCAACATTACTCGCTGGCAACTTCTTGAAAGAGCAGCAAGATAGTAATTTAAAAATTCTTACAAATAAAGCAAGAGATCTTAAACTTCAAATTGATATTGATGCTGAAGAAATTATCAAAGATCACATAAGTGCAAATAGCTCTATGCCAATTTTAGCCGAGGAATCTGGAAAAAGTGGTCCGCTTGATGACTATTTCTGGGTAGTGGATCCTTTAGATGGAACATCAAATTTTTTAAGAAATATTCCNATTTCATGTGTTTCAATTGCCTTAGTTCANGGTTTTACTCCTGTCCTTGGAGCAATATTTGATTTTAATAACTCTGATTTATATTTTGCTCATAAGGAGTCTAAGGCTTTTTTAAATAGTTNTGAGATTAATGTTTCTTCGGTTAATTTAAAAAAAGAATCTACTCTAGTTACAGGCATACCTGCAAAAGATAATTATTCTGATNATGAATTTAGTNACATGATTTCTGATTTTCAATCTTGGAAAAAGATTAGAATGATTGGNTCAGCTGCTATGGCATCAGTATATGTTGCCGCAGGTAAAGCTGAGGCATATAAAGAAAATGGGATATTCTTGTGGGATATAGCTGCAGGAGCTGCAATTGTAGAGTCTGCAGGTGGAAGGGTTTCTATTAGCAATCATCAGCCTGACTTTAGGGTTGATGCATATTTTGCTAATAATAATTTAGAAAAATAACTTTTCAATTTAATTTAAGTCTTTAATATTATGAAAGGAATAATNTGGTTTAGATCTGATCTTAGAATTGAAGATAACCCAGCATTGCTCAATGCCACACAATCTTGTGATGAGCTNATCAGCATATATTTTTTTTCTAAAGATCAATGGGCACTTCATAACGAATCCAATGTAAAACTTGATTTTCTATATAATAATTTAATCTTATTAGAGCAGGCTCTAAAAAAATTAAACATTCCANTGTGCGTAATAGAAACNAAAGATTACGAATCACTCTCTGATGATTTAACAGCATTCGCTCAGCTTCATAGTGTAAAGCACATTTATTGGAATAATGAATTTGGCATAAATGAGGAGAGAAGGGATACAGCCGTTTTAAATGCTTTAAANGTTGCAAATATTCACTCAACCAATTTTATTGACCAAGTTATATATGAGCCTGGTTTCTTAAGAACTGGACAAGGCAAGCCATTTTCAGTTTTTACTCCTTTTAAAAGAAGATGGATAGAGAACTTTTCTATTGATTGCCTAGACCTTAAAAAACCAACTAAATCCTTAAAACAAATTAAACTTAGGAGTGATTTAACNCCTTTAAATTTTNTAAAAAAACATTCTGTTGACATNTCCTTGTGGCCTGCAGGAGAATCACATGCCATTGATAGGCTCTCATCTTTCCTTGCTTTAAAAGTAAATTCTTATAGTCAATCTCGTAATGATCCTATTCTTGATGGCACGAGTCGAATCTCTCCCTATTTAGCTCTTGGAATTATNTCTCCTAAAAGATGCATTTTAGAAGGCCTAAAGCTTAATAATTTTGAATTTACCTCAGGAAATAAGGGTATCTGTAAATGGATTGATGAAATAGTTTGGAGAGAATTTTATCGCAATATTATGTTCTCCTTTCCCAAGGTTAGTATGAATTTACCTTTCCAGGATTACACAAATCATATTCAGTGGCGTCATTCTGAGGAGGAATTAAAAGATTTTTTTCAAGGTAAAACAGGATTTCCTATTGTAGATGCTGGAATTAGACAGATGCTTAAAGAGGGCTGGATGCATAATCGACTGCGNATGGTTGTAGCAATGTTTTTTACAAAAAACATGTTGCATGATTGGAGAATTGGCGAAAAATTTTTTATGCAGAATTTAATTGATGGAGATTTTTCTTCAAATAATGGCGGATGGCAATGGAGTTCATCAACTGGAACAGATGCTGCTCCATATTTTAGGATTTTTAATCCAATTACTCAGTCACAAAATTTTGATCCTGAAGGCAAGTTTATAAAAAAATTTATTCCAGAACTCAAAGATTTACCAATTAAACAAATTCATCAGCCTCAAAGCGACCTTTTCTCATCTACCAGCTACCCAAAGCCCATGTTGGATATTAAGGAATCAAGGCTCAGAGCAATTGCCGCCTTTAAGGAGGCAAGAGAAACAACTTCTATCTAAAATATTTATTTTAGAAATAAGCGCTAGTTATATTAAAAAAACTTCCGTTATAATAGCACTCNACTTTTTAGAGGAATTCTTATGGCAAATCATCTTAAATTTTATATTGACGGGCAATGGGTTGATCCATTGGGCTCGGAAACTATAGAGGTAATTAATCCCTCAGATGAGTCAGTTATTGGTTCTATATCGGCAGGCACAAAAGAAGATATAGATTTAGCAGTCGCGGCAGCCAAAAATGCATTTGAGACTTTTGGTTTTTCTTCTAANGAGGAAAGAATTTCTATTCTTGAGAATATTATTACAGAATATGAAAAACGCTCNGATGAACTCGCGAAAACAATTTCAGAAGAAATGGGTGCCCCATTATGGCTATCAAATGTTGCTCAAGTTACTTCAGGCTTATCACACTTTAAAGATACTTTAGAAGTATTGAAGACTTTTGAATTTGAGGGAACTGAAAATAATTACTTAATCAGGAAAGAGCCTATTGGTATTATTGGAATGATTACGCCTTGGAATTGGCCAATGAATCAAATGTGCACCAAGGTTGCTTCCGCAATTGCATCTGGATGCACGATGGTTCTAAAGCCTAGCGAAATAACACCATTTTGTGGAATTATTTTCACTGAAATTCTTGATAAGGCTAAAGTCCCAGCTGGAGTTTTTAACCTTGTAAACGGTATGGGTCCAATAGTCGGAGCGGCACTTTCAGAGCATCAAGATATAGATATGATGCACTTTACGGGCTCAACGAGAGCTGGAGTTGCAGTGGCTATTGCTTCTGCTCCTACTGTTAAGAGGGTTGCTCAAGAACTTGGAGGGAAATCAGCTAATATTATCTTGGATGATGCTGATATTGAAAAAGCTGCAAGCGCAGGGGCGAATCATTGCTTTATGAATACTGGACAGTCATGTAATGCACCAACAAGAATGTTAGTTTCGTCTGAAAATTATGAAAGGGCTATAGCTGCTGCTGCTGAAGTAGCTAATTCAACAATAGTTGGAGCTCCTGAAGATGAGGGTGTAAAGATTGGACCAATATCCAATAAGGCTCAGTATGAAAAAGTTCAAAGATTAATACAGATTGGTATTGATGAGGGAGCAAGATTAGTAGCTGGAGGATTGGGTAGGCCAGATGGTCTATCAGAGGGATACTTTGTAAAACCAACTGTTTTTGCAGACGTCACTAATGATATGACTATTGCAAGAGAAGAAATTTTCGGTCCAGTGCTAAGTATATTAAAGTATGAATCTGAAGATGAGGCTATAGAAATTGCCAACGATACTGAGTATGGATTAGCTGGCTATGTTCAATCTGGTGATGAAGATCATGCAAAGCAGGTAGCTAGAAGAATTAGAGCTGGTCAAATTAGTATTAATGGAGGTTCAAGAGGTCCCGCAGCACCATTTGGTGGATTTAAAACCTCTGGTAACGGCAGGGAACATGGATTGGCTGGACTAAGTGAATGTCTTGAGACTAAGGCTATAATAGGGAACTAGTATTAGTTGATCACAGTGAAACGGGCAACTAGCTCGCCCATATTACTCAAATAAATCAGGCTCTTTTTGAGTAATCATATCGTATAGCGGCTGAAAGCTTGCCCATGCAGCAAGCTCATTGGCTATAAAATCTCTTGTTTTAACAGCTGTATCATGAGGAATTAAAGTCGGTTTTCCTGCCGCTTCTGCCATCAGTTGTGATTGACAACATCTCTCCATGGAAAAGAAATACCAAAGAGCTATATCTAGAGAAGAGCCTGTAGACAAAATACCATGGTTTTGCATAATTAATACTTGTTTATCTCCCAGTGCTTGAGCTATTCTTTCGCCTTCACTGGTATCTTCTGATACACCTGAAAAATCATCATAAATTGCTTGCCTTTCGTAAAAAGCACAAGAATCTTGAGAAATAGGATCTAGAAATTTGCCAAGAGTGGCAAAAGTTTTGCCATACATTGAATGTGAATGAGCTGCCGCATTTACATCAGGTCTAGCCATATGAAGTCGCGAATGAATTGTGAAGGCGGCAATATTAACTGATCTATCACCTTGCACAACTTGACCATCATGGTTTACTAGTAACAAATCCGATACTTTTATTTGGCCGAAATGAACTCCAATGGGATTGACCCAGAAATGATCAGAAAACTCAGGATCTCGGACAGTAATGTGACCCGCCACGCCCTCATCATAACCAAAATGTGAAAACAGCCTGAAACCTGCAGTGAGCTTTTCAAGTTCATGCCTCCTTTTCTCCTCAATAGTTGAATATTCAACCATTTCATTGATGCCTTTCGGTTTTTGAGGAAGCTTACCTTTATCAATATCTATGCTAATTGGTACAACTTTTGCCATAATGAATTCCTTAAAGTGTAAAATAGTTTACCCAATTATGGAGCTAATATGAAATATAGAA
>NHHC02000013.1 GCA_002169935.2 Candidatus Pelagibacter sp. TMED153
CATTGTTAGTGCCTTCTATATTTGAGTCTAGACAAAAATCAAATTTTATAAAACTTTGTGCAATTCTTGAAAATTCCCCAAAATGGAAAATTACTACAATTTCTTTGATGTATTTTTTTAATATTAACGAAATATTTATCGTATTACCTCTTACATACATAATTCTTTTACTTTTTATATGATTTTTTTTATTGCCAGAGGAATAATTATCTATGCTTAAAATTTTATAATTTGTGTTTGCGGCAAAATATTCAATTAAATTTGATCCAACAAACCCTGCCCCACCAGTAATTAATATATTCATAAATTGAGCGCCTATTCGTCTGATGAGAAAATATCTCTTGTAAAAATTTTACTGATAAATGGTTTAATTTTCTTATCTAACCTATTTGTAATAATACAATCTGAATCATGGGTAAATTTTTTAAAATCTTTTTCTACCGAAGCCATTTTAACGTCACTGGCTTTGACTGATTCATCATAAATAATTACTTTTATATTATTTTTAACAAGCTCATCTATGATTCCAAAGATTGAAGAGTCTCTTGAATTATCTGACCCCTCTTTCATAGCTAGCTTATAAACACCAACTATCTTTGGCATTTGAATAATAATCTTTTGTGCAAGAAACTGTGTTCTTTGAAAGTTAGATTTTTGTATTGCTTCTATTAAAGAATTTGGAAGATCACCAAACCTGTTGAGCAGTTGTTTTGAGTCTTTTGGTAAACAGTACCCCCCAAAACCAAACGATGGATTATTATAAAAGTCGCCTATTCTATTATCCAAAGATACGCCTTTAATAACATCACTTGTATTAATTTTATTATCTAAACAAAATCCATCCAATTCATTGAAATACGCAACACGCATTGCTAAATAAGTATTTGAAAACAACTTGACTGATTCTGCTTCAGTTGAACCCATAAATATTAATGGGGCTTCTAAATTATTTGACGATTGACGTAAAATATTTCCAAATAATTTTGAACGCTCATCTGTCCCACCTATTATAATCCTTGATGGATAAAGATTGTCTTCCAATGCATGGCCTTCTCTCAAAAATTCTGGACTAAAAATAATCCTCTTTGCATCAAATCTTTTGCATAAAGAATTTGTGTACCCAATATTTACAGTAGATTTTATTATTATTAAAGCATCAGTGTTTACGTCTATTATTTTTTTAATAACATCCTCTATTAATAAAGTGTTATAGCTTTTAGTTTTTTTATTAAAATCGGTTGGAAGAGATATGATTATAAATGAAGCGCCCTCGATAGATTCATCCAAAATAGATGTAGCAGATACATTTAACTTTTGACTCGTAAAAAATTTTTGAGCATAACTATCATCTATTGGCAGTTCTTTATTATTAAAATTATCTATTTTTTTTTGATCTATATCTACAACAGAAACCTCATGATTTTTTGAGAGCATTAGCGCATTCCCACAACCTACGTAGCCCATACCAATAATAGAAATTTTATATTGCATGCTACTTAAATCTCCATAATTTAAATTTAGTCGATATATATATGAATAAATATTTTAACGTTCTGATAGGATTAAAAAAATTTCTTATTGAACCAGCTCTTAGGCTCTCACCAATAGCAATTTTTTCTTCATCAACTTCAGCGCTAAAGGTTACAGCATCATCAATAACACCATATAGTGATAAATTATGAAATTTTGACAATGCTTTGAGCTCTTCATACATTTGTGAATCAGCATAATGCGCAAGCATATCTTGATAGAAGGTCCTCATGCCAATATATTTATTAAATCCTGCAGCAAGACTTCGATAGCTATTTCCCTTGCTATCAACAAAATTTGAGGCCTGTGGGCCTTCTGGTCTGTAACCACCAAGAACGATTGGTGAGCTATACAAGTTAAGGCCATTCAATTTTGCTATGCATAAAACAATATTTTGATGATAGAAAAAAGCTAAAGCACAGTCATCATCAAGTCTTTTCAATATATATTTTTCAGAAAGCTTAATTATTGACGCCCTAAAGACACACCCTATACTGTGCTCAGACTGCTCTCTAAGTCTAGAAAGTGAAATTTCTTCAACTTTTTCACTACCCCTAACATCGTAGAAAAGGCCAGTAGTATCAATCCATCTAGTTGACAAGAAATCAACATCAATTGTTGGCAATAATCTTAAGAGCTCAATCAAACCATCCTTATATAACACTTCATCATCTGGTAGTTCAATCAAATACTCAGTCTTGCAAAGATTAAAGTATTTTAATTGTGTTCTTGCACGTCCCAAATTAAAAGAATTTTTAATTACAGTTATATTTTTATAATCATTAAACTTAGCAATATTTGAAAAAGTATTATCTGGAGAGCAATCATCAATAACAAGGACTTCTATTTGATCATTTAGTTCAAAATCAATAATCTCTTTGATTAATTTCTTAATAATTGCGGACCTGTTATAAGAAGCAATGCAAATAGTAAGTAATTTTGAATTAGGCATAATTTTGGACTCCAAGAATGAGTTTTATCAATACGCTATCTTGTAGAAAACATTATAAGTAAGTATTGTCATCAAGGGTATCAATAAAAACTTTTTTAACGGTCCATCCTAGGCAGTTTTATGTCCTTTGAAGAAATAATTGGCTCTGCACTTAATTTCAAAGATTCAATATATTGCATAGGGTTAAATCCAGAGTAATGATCTGGTGAATATTTTTTATCCATTAGATATTGCAACAATACATTACTAGTCTTTGTGTAAAAGCCATGAGCATAATTACTTGGAATTACAATTACATCTCCTGCCACAAGATCGAATTCCAGCATGCTTGATTTATTTGGGCTATTAATTGGAAATATAATATCTCTTATAGATCCCTGATGAATGATTAGTATTTTTGTTTGTTCAAAAGGTGGTTTTTGGTAATGAAATCCTCTGAAAACATTTTTTTCAACTGAGGAAGAAATTAGTTGATATTTAAAATCAAAATTTGGTAAATTAACTTTATCAATTAGAGCTTCAAGATCCACGGGATTTAAATACCCTCTTTTATCTGGAAACCCTGTAAAAAAGTTTTTATAAAGCATTAAGGGATTCTTGAATTTCTTCAATTCTTATCTTCAAGGTTTTATCTAATGAAGAATTTACATGGGAATGATAAATATTCGTAGGAAATTGTTTGATATCATTAAAGTAATTTTTTCCAATATTTTCTTTGATTAATTTTACCTCTTTCTTTGAAAGATCCATTATTTTTAAAGCAAGATACTCCAAAGATACTGTATCAGGACTCATCAGTGAATAGCTGCCCGGAGGAAGAGATAAACCTTTCATCAGAGAATTGGAAACAGACTCACTATCTGATAAATTGATATTGATCTCATTTTTAGGAATAGTAATCGATTGTCCTAATAAAATATTTTTAATAAAAATATCTGTAACCTTATTTCTAGAGTCCCCTTTTCCGAAAGTATCAAAAATATAAATATTCAAAACTTCAAATTTTTGATTGTCAATAAATTTTTTAAATAATTCTTTTGAAAGTGAGTATATATTCTGAGCGCTAAAGTCTAGGAGCTGATGATAGCTGACCGCATTAAGAATCTTAAAATTCTCAACAGCAGCAAAATAATTTACTACTCGTGCTGGAAATAAAATATTTGCTTCAACCAATTTTTCAAGATCTATGAAATTACTGGGATATGGTTGATATAAAGTTGCTAAGTTGATTAAAAAATTTGAAGGATTATCAGCTACAAATTGATTATTAAATTTAATTTCTTTTAATGTTTTATCATTAATTATTTGAATATTTTCGTCTCTAGTGAAATTTACTACTTGATCAAATTTTTTAAGGAGATGTGAGAGGAGGTTGCTGCCTATAAATCCAGTTAATCCGGTTACATATATCGTTTTAGGCAATCTCTAGTTCCGCTTCAAAAACCTTTTTCTGCAAATACTCAAGCTTTTCATTATTCATCTGATTGTGACAACCAAGCATAATTCCATTTTGCATGATTTCATCTGAGACATCAAAAGTGCCATGAGAATCCCAAGAAAATTTATTTGAAACAGGTTGTTTAAGGATATTACCAGTAAATATAGTTCTTGTTTGTATGCCGGCTTTCTCTAAAAATATTTGAAGCTGCTTTCTTTTGCCTCTTAATTTATTTGTGAGCAGCATTGGAAATGCTAACCAACCTGTATACACATTGTCATAGGCTTTGAATGTTTCAAAGTTTGGTGATCTTGAAAAAGAATCAGAGAGAATCTTAAAATTGTTCACTCTACCTTGAAGATTGCTTTCAAGATTATCAATTTGAACTAATGCGAATGCTGCTGAAATCTCTGAAGGCATAAAATTATATCCTAGATCATCAAAAACATATTTGTCATCATAATCATACCCACCAATTTTACAATCAAAACGACGATTGTAATCTTCAGTCTCGCCATATTGGGAGGATCTTCTACCCCAACCCCTAAGAGATCTTGCATATTCATAATTTTCTTTGTCTTTAAATGTTGCCATACCGCCAAATCCAGAACCTGTTACAACATGGGAAGCATAAAAGCTGGTAGTTGAAACATCTGACCAGTCTGATAAGTCAGTTTTATATTCATAGCCTATGGTATCTGCAGAGTCTTCAATAATTTTAAGATTATTTTTTTTTGCAAAAGAATAGATCTCTTCCCAATTGGCTATATTTCCAATAAGATTTGGAACACAAATAGCTGAGACATTTTTCAATGGGACCTCTTTTAATGCCTCGGTATTGATTTGAAGGGTATCAAGCTCCACATCTACAAAAAGAGGTACTAGGTCGCTTTGAACTAGTGGTGCAACTGTTGTTGAAAATGTAAGCGCAGGTGTAATTACCTTTGATTTTTTTGGAAGTTGTAAACCTTGAACCCCTAAAAGATTTGCAGATGATCCACTATTTGTCATTAAGCCATAATCTTTTCTAAATATAGAAGCAACTTTTTTTTCAAGTTCGTGTACCTGTTTGCCATCCATTATTGCGAGCCTATCTTCTTTTAGGACTTTGATGACAGCATCTATTTCATCTTTGCCATAATTTGCTTCAGCATAATAAACTCTCATAATTCCTCTTGTTTTTTTCAGGGGGTTAGCATTGATTCAACCTGTCAAATTATATTGCAGTGCAATAAATCTGTCATTATTTTTTATCTTATTTTTTGTAGCCAGACATAATTAACTCAGGCCGAACAGATTTCGGATACACACCCTCAAATACACGATATTTAATTTTCTCATTAAGCATATATAGGTTTCTTAATACACGTCCAATTTTTTGACTAAAGCCCCTTGGTGGTATCTCAAGATCATGAATTTTCATATTATCAAAATTTGAAATTTGAAAAAATTGTTCTAGGTTTGAAGGCACAAAACCATATTCGTGGCCCGCGGTGCAATACAGAGAATTAAATGGAATAGGACCAAGTAAGTTTGGTGTTCTGATAAATAATTGTCCCTGTCTTCGAAGAGCATTATTTAATGCATCCATGGTCGCTATTAAGTCATACTTTGGAATATGCTCAATTACATGTGACATATGAATAAAATCATATTGATCTTCGAATTTATCCTGTTGAAGCATATCTTTGATAGATGTTTCGACATCATGCAATGCTTTTACTTCATTAAGACTTTCTTTAATTTCAGAGAATTTTAATTTGCATCCAAAATCTGCTAATTCAATATGTTGATAGCCAAGCTTATAGCAGATAGATGCAAACCAACCCTCTCCAACACCAATATCAAGGATTTTGATATCTTTATTAGATGGAAGAATAGACGCATACTGATGTATATAGTAATTAGCAATTTCGTTTGCCTTGAAGTTATCTATATGTATCTGGCCTTTATTATATAAAGGATTCCCAGCATCTAACCTAGAATATAGTTCACTTAAAAACTCGTTAGCATTTAACATTTATTTAGCATTTAAAATTAAAAAGTCATTATAATAGATTAGACTCGAAATAAATTAAATTCTTATAACTTGTAACAATTGTAAAATATAAGATTCTTAAAAATATGCATGCTATGAAGGCTACCACTTCTTTTTTATTTTTATTGCTTTTTTCATTATATGCATTGGAAGCAAAAGAATGGAATCATAGTTCGGGAAGCTACAAATCTGAAAGATATTTTGCAGGAGATCAAATCACTCCATACAATGTAAGTGATCTAGAAATTGCATGGAGATACACTTCTGGCAGGATTGATGAAAGACTTACAGTTCAAGCCTCCCCAATCTTTACCGGAACAAAAATTATCTCATCATCTCCTCAGAGTCTTTTTGCTCTTGATCCGATTGATGGGACTTTGATTTGGTCTACATATCTCGATTACAAAATTAATCCGCGAGGTATAACTTTCAATAAGCAACCAAATCGGAGAATTTATGTGCCTACTCAAAGAGGAATTCTGGAGCTTGATGAGGAAAATGGTGAGATTATTGGATATTTTGACAGTGGAGCATCTTCAGTAGCACCAATTATCACAAATGAAAAAATTATTATTGCGACATATCTTGATGGCATCAAAGCATTTGATTTAAATTCCCAAAAGAAAATATGGCATATAAGCCTTGAAATGAATAATTATAAAGCTAGCGTATGGTCAGGTTTTTCCTTTGACCATGAAACCCAATTAGCATATGTTTTGACCGGTAGCTATGGAGGATTGATGGGTTGGTACAGAAAAGATCCCAATCTAGAATCTAGCATTATAGCTATAGATGTTCGAACTGGAAAAATAGAATGGCGCTTTCAATTCATAGAGCATGATTTATGGGATCTTGATTTAATGGGGAACCCAATTCTTTTAGATCTAACAAAGAATGGAGAAACAACTAAAGCCATAGTAGCGCTCAATAAAAAAGGAGATGTAATATTATTGAATGCAATAAATGGAGAACCTTTTCATGAAAATTCAATTGAAATGGTTGAAGTTGAAAATTCAGATATTCCTGGAGAAAGAACAGCTGATTTTCAAAAACAATTTTTAATTCCTGAGCCCTTTCATGATATGTATGTCGATATTAACAATGATTTCAATCATCTAAATAAAGATAACAAGGAATATGTTGATAAAAAAATTCGCCATGCCAAGTCTGGGATTTTTCTTCCCCCTTCTTTGAATCATGACGTTTTGATGTATGGAATCAATGGAGGTGCAAATCTATCAGGGGGTGCTATAGATTTTTCAGGTAAAAATCCGTCTGTAATTGTGCCTTTTAATAAACAATCATGGATTTTAAGAGCATTCTACACAGATAAAGCAAATCGGCTTGTAGAGGAATTAGTTGGAAGATATAAATCTTTTCAATCTAATACCAATGAAGAGAAAGTTTTTCAAGACAACTGCGCAAGTTGTCATGTTGGAGGGCATGCTCCAAGCAGGATAATGATCGGTAAAATGCCTGCAGATGATATTTATGCTTCATTAACAACTGGAATAATGTCATCACAAGCTGAGAATCTAAGCAATGAAATGAAAAATGAATTAGCAAAGTATCTTGGAAGCGAAAGACAACAAATGGCGGAGAATGTATTTACATCGCTACCTTTTGTTCCAAAAAATGAAATTTATATTGAAAACTGCTCTTCTTGTCATGGACTCTCCAGAAAGGGATCTTATGAATACGAAAGTCAAGGTGATAAGTATTATCCTCCCTTGGTAGGCATTTCATTGACAGAAAAAAATAAAGATATCATGCAATTTAATAAAATTAAAAGCATTCATGAATATTATGACATTGCATACCTTATTTCTAAAAAGGAGCATGAAGATATTTTTAATCAATTTGCAAAATACGATTCACGTCTTGAAAAACTTGGATTACTTTCCTCGAGAGGGTTTTGGCAACTTTTATTAGACAAGGATGGATATCCCGCAAATAAACCTCCGTGGGGAGGAATTGCAAAAATTGATTTAGTTACAGGGAAAAAGTTGTGGTCAGTTCCCATGGGGGTAAGACTTGATAACAAAAAAAATGTAATAGCAAATGGAGACAAGAATTTTGGAGGCGTCCTAACTACTGGAAGTGGACTTATTTTTGCAACTGGCACTCCAGACCCAAAAGTATATGCATATGACAATGCTGGCAATCAGGTTTGGTCTGAGAAGATTTCTTATGCTGGTTCAATTGCACCAATTTCATATGATCATAATTCATGCCAATTTATTTTATTTAGTGCAACTGGTGGGAAGGTAATTCCATTTACAGAAAAAGATAATGGAGATGAATTAATTGCATTCAAGCTTCGAGACTGCATACCTACAAAAGAAACCTTAGCGTTAAACTAGGCATTTAAATTAAGACTTTTTTAAATCCTTATCTTATTTTGCTATTGAAAGAAAACTTTAAATCTCGGAAGCTAAAGTCACAAAATGAAAAAAGGTGCTATAGAAAATTAAACTAACTGAAAACAACTCTCCTGACTNCTCCCAAAATAAAAGTTACTGTTATCCGATCCCAAGTTCTCTTCGACATTTTTTTTCACTCCCACTCAATGGTAGCTGGTGGCTTGCTAGAAATNTCATAAACCACCCTGCTAACTCCCTCNAANTCATTCACAATTCNNTTTGANACATGNGCCAAAAAATCATATGGAAGCCTTGCCCAAGTNGCGGTCATNAAATCTACTGTCTCAACTGCTCTAATNGCTATCACATNNGCATATCTCCTCTCATCACCAACAACTCCAACTGATTTNATTGGNAGAAATGCACAAAATGCTTGGCTTACNTGNTNGTATAAGCCTGCCTTANTTAATTCNTCAATNAANATTGCATCAGCATTTTGNANNATTNAAACTTTTTCTTGAGAAATCTCTCCNAGNATTCTTACTCCTANNCCNGGNCCNGGNAATGGNTGCCGGTTTAACATNTCCGATGGNAGNCCAAGCTCAGATCCCATTNTCCTNACCTCATCCTTAAATAAATCACGNAAAGGTTCNACTAANTCCATCTTCATATCATCAGGNAGNCCNCCAACNTTGTGATGAGATTTAATCACCCTAGCCTCTTTAGATTCTGATTCAGAAGATT
Source organism: Candidatus Pelagibacter sp. TMED153 (assembly GCA_002169935.2). The sequence continues at coordinate 9,066 of NHHC02000013.1, forward strand.
CAATTACATCAGGATAAATAGTACCCTGTGCTAAAAAATTAATCTNATCTTTTAATTTAGCGGCCTCATTATCAAAAACATCAATAAANGTTCTACCAATTACTTTTCGNTTNTGNTCAGGNTCTGAAACACCTTTAAGATGNCTATAGAAAACTTTTTTTGCATCAACAACNATCAAATTTAAATGNATTNTTTCTTTAAATAAATTCTCTACATCTTCAGCNTCATTCTTTCGAAGTAAGCCATTATCAACAAAAACACAAATTAAATTTTTTCCGATNGCTTGATCTAAAAGCATCGCTGTAACGGATGAATCAACGCCACCTGATAAACCAAGTAATACCTTTNGATCTCCTACTTTTTCTTTAATCTCATTGATTCGTTGNTCGATAAGATTTGCCATCCTCCATTGAGCTTNGGATTTACATATCTTGAANGNAAAATTTTCTAATACAGTATTGCCCTNTTTTGTATGNGTGACCTCAGGNTGAAACTGCAANGCANAAATAGGNTTNNNGNCATGCTCCATGGCAGCTATTGGAGCTGATTTAGTTGAGGCAATTAAATTAAATTCATCTGGTAGAGTTGATACATGATCTCCATGACTCATCCAAACATCAACTGAAGATCCAGAGCTAAAGCCATCAAAGAGTAAAGATGGTTTTTCTAAAAGAATTTGAGCATGGCCGAATTCTTTATTTTTAGAGGAAGAAACTTGCCCTCCAAATTGCTCTGCAAGAGTTTGCATCCCATAACAAATACCTAGGATAGGCACATCCAATTCAAAAATAATTTCAGGTATTCTTGGAGTATTGGATTCAGTAACTGATTCTGGACCTCCAGAGAGAATTACCCCCCTCGGATTAAGAGATTGAATTTTTTGAGTTGAAACATCCCAAGGAAGTATTACCGAAAACACATTTAACTCTCGAATTCTTCTTGCAATAAGTTGAGTGTATTGAGAGCCGAAGTCCAACACCAAAATAGTATCAATATTTTTCTTATCTAAAGAGAGGTTTTTAGAATTGCTCATACCTAATAGTGAATGAATGAATTGATATTATAAAGGAAACTATATTAAATCTTTCTTAAGATATAAAAGGTTTAATTTTTTCAGCAAGGCTGGAAAGCTCAGGCTTAAACTCAATAATTTCTTCTATGGACAAACCCTCAAGCTCATGAGGAAAGACGAGCCATTTCTCAGTTTCATGAATATAAAAGTCAGGTTTTCTGTCTGTTTTATTTTTCTTTGGTTTGAAGTATGGAGTGGCTACTTTAATCTCAGGTGTATTTTTTTTACAAGCAGTTTGAAGATCAAAAATTATTTTTTGAATGGATATGCCAGTGTCATGAACATCATCAACTATCAGAAGTGAATCTTCTGATTCAACCTGCTTAATAATATAATTCAAACCATAAACCTGAACCTGACTATCTCTCTCATTTATTCCTTTGTAATGAGAAGTGCGAATTGCAATATGATCTGAAGATATGCCAAGGACATCTAAAAACTCCTGAACCGCTATACCAATTGGGGCTCCGCCTCTCCAAACGCCAATAATATAATTTGGGCGGTAACCACTTTCATAAACTTGCCAGGCAAGCTTGAAAGAGTCTCTTAGTAACTCATCTGCTTGTATAAATAGCTTGTCCATATTGAATTGTATCAAATAAAGATTTGGCCATCTAAAAGAGTTGTCTAGTTTATGAATTAATTAATAATTCATGCTCAAGCGAGCCATAAACTGCCTAGGTGGAATTAACTCTAGGCCTGTTGCAGCAACACCAAACACATCTGTCATGCTTGAATTTACTCCATCTTCGTCAGTTGCATTAAGTATCATCAAATCTAATCCCCACTTGTCGCCAACAAAATCAAAACTAGCAGTTAAATTCAAAATATCATATGCATCAATAGCATCGACAATAGGATTATTGTTAACACGTTGTTGAAATTCTCCTCTCTTAATGTATTGCATAATTCCGGTAAATTGGGTTCCCGACGACATCATGGTTTCATAAGTTAAAGATATATCGCCTGTAAATTCTGGAGTTTTAGCAAGTTCATTTCCTTTAATGCTCTCCCTCAAACCATATCTGAGGTCCTCTTCACCCCAGAAATACTGATATGCAGTGACATTGTCCAAAGCCTCATAATCTGAAGTCACCTCAGAATCAAGAAAACCTAAATTCATATCCAAGGTTAAAGCATCAGATATTAACGCAGTAAACTCCAGCTCAACCCCGGACATTTCTGATTCAGGAATGTTTGCAACTCCGCCTCTGTATGGATCGGGATCAGTTGCTTGGAATTGAAGATTTTCATAATCGTATGAAAAAATTGCAATATTAGCTCTCGCTCTTCCATCATATAGATCAGTTTTTAA
>NHHC02000012.1 GCA_002169935.2 Candidatus Pelagibacter sp. TMED153
TGGAATGGCTTTTCATAGACAAAAACCTCAATTTAGAGGAGGGTATTACATTGAAATATCTGCAGAAGATAGTTTTATTGCTGCTGGTTTTTGGAATCCAAATAAAGAAGATTTACTAAGAATTAGAAAAGAAATTGAATTGGATGGTGAAGAATTTAAAAGAATAATAAATCAAAAAACAATTAAAGATTTTTGGGGAGACATAAAAGGCAATGAGTTAAAAACATCACCAAAAGGTTTTGATTCAGATCATAAGCATATTGACATGATTAAAAAAAAACAGTTCATTTTTGTTAAAAAATTAAAAGAGAAGGAAATTCTTAGTTTAACTTTTCAAAAAAATTTAGTTAATTATTATAGATCGATTAGACCATTTTTTGATTATATGTCTGAAATTCTAACAACTAATCTAAATGGAGAGTCTACAATTTAAATAATACATATTTATGTTATGGATCAAAAAAAAGTTAAGCTAAATAAAGGAGAATATGTTTATTGTTCTGTACAAGATTTAAATAATACAAACATTGTAGATATAATTTGTTCTTTTAAAGAATCTAAAGGATATTCAATTATAATTTCAAAAGAGGAAGCAATTAAGAATAATTTATCCTTTTATTTTATTTCAGCTTGGATAACTTTAGAAATAAATTCATCCTTAGACTCAGTAGGTTTAACTTCTACTTTTTCAAAAGAATTAACAAAAGCTAAAATTAGTTGCAATGTTGTAGCTGCATATCATCATGACCATATTTTTGTTCCTTATGAAAAAAGACACAAAGCAATGAAAATTCTAATCGATTTATTTAAATTCTATTAGTAAACTGATTATAAATAATCGTAGATTGACGATATGAAAAAACTACTTTTATTAACGATACTATTAATTAGTCAATTAACTTTTGCTCAAGATGATTCTAAAAGTGATTTAGAAAAACTTTTAGGAAAAGCTCAAGAAGTATTGAGTAATGTTGAACTTCCAGATTTAAAGAAAAATAAAGATTATTTTATTCTTTTAACCTCTGACCCTATGTCTAACCCCTCTGCTGCTATGATGTCGATTAATACAGCTTCTGAAGCTCTAAAGCAGGGTCATAATGTCGTTTACTTTGCAGCAGGAGATGGAGTTCAGATTGTAATGAAAGATATAATAAGGAATCTGCACACAGTAACATCCCATGGTGGTAATACAAATAGTATAAGTAAAAGAGCTGAAAAACTCTTAACCGAATTTTCTGAAAATGGAGGTATTATACATGTATCAGAGGGTTCATTTCTTACTTTTGGAGTTAATCAACAGAACTCAAATAAACTTTTAATAGGTTTAAATGAAATTAATTGGAGCTATCCTAAGCAATTAATTGAGGTAAGTTCTAATGCGGATATAGTGTTCTCTTACTAATTCTTTTAAAAATAATTTTGTGAAATATTCTTCAAGGTCTTCGGTTATATATTTTGGCACATATTTAATTTTTACTTTTTGTTCAATTTGCATTGCGCAAACAAAGACTGATCTTTCTCAACTTCAAGATTTTGAAACTTATTTAAAGGAAGAGGTTGATTCTCAAAGAGCAGCAGGAATTGAAGTTTTAATTAATCACAAGGGAGAAAATATTTGGCACAAAGCTTTTGGATATAATAGCTTACAAGACAATCGCATTCTTAACAAAAACAGTATCTACTACATTCAATCTATGACTAAGCCTATTATGAGTGTAGCCATTATGCAATTGGTAGAACAAGGAAAATTAAGTTTAGAGGATACCGCTGCAAATTACTATCCTCCTTTGGCAAAGCTAAGGGTAATCAAGGATTCATCAACAGGAATTAATGGTCCTACTGTAGCTTTAAAAAAACCTATAAACATAAAACAGTTACTTACACATACGGCAGGCCTTTCACATGGATTAGAAGACAATCTGTTTGACCAACAACTTTTTAAGTTGATGTACAACGAACTTTTTGATCCTGCAGAATATGAAATGCTTGAGGAAAGAGTTGATAAACTTATGGAGGTTCCATTAATTGGACAACCTGGAGAACAGTGGTATTACAGTGCTGCCCCAGATATCTTGGCCTTAATTTTACAAAAAATAACTGGCCAGTCAATCAATACCTACCTTAGAGAAAACATTTTTGATCCATTAATGATGTATGACACAGGCTATAATGTTGTTAAAAATCAACAAAAAAGGATAATGCAGGTCCACTTCAATAATGAAGATGGAAGTATGATCAACAGTCCTGTGCAAGTGCCTCCAACAGGTAATACAGTTTATGGAGGAACCCATGGTATATTTTCATCTACAGAAGATTTTTTAAAATTCTGTCAAATGATTTTAAACAAAGGATCCCTAAAAGATAAACGTATTTTAGAAGAAGAGACTATAGATCTTATGACAAGAAATCAAGTTGGAGAACTTATTGGACCTAGTAGAGGATTTGGACTAGGTTTTGGGGTTTTATACAATACAGAAAAAGATCCTAGTCCAGCAAATACAGGTCAGTTATATTGGGGAGGATACTTTAAAACACATTTTTTTATAGATCCTAAGGAAGCACTCATAGGAATCATAATGACACAAAAAATCCCTAATACTGACGAGTACATCATAGCTCTAAATCGAGCTGTATATAAGGCTTTAAGTTTTTAGTTTTATTTTTTTTCAGTACAGAGAGTAACGGTTTTTTATATATATTTATGTCATAACTATAAATCAAATGATATGAATGAATATATATTAGGATTTATTAGAATATTGAGCATCTTACTCGTTGTTTTTGGGAGCTTATATAACCTCTTTGCAGCCGAAGAATATGCTAAAAAGCGACTTAGGATAATTCCAAGGATATTCAGATATATCGCATATGCTATTGGAATAGCTTGTTCAGGATATGTCTTAAATCTAATTGTTAATTCTTCCCCCTCTTAATATTAAATAAGTATGATAAAAATATTGATACAATTAAGAAATTATCTTATTTCAGGTCTTCTTTTTTGGATACCTTTAATTCTAACTGTCATCGTTATTAAGTTTTTCTTAGAGTTCATTAATAACCTTGTTCCACAAAAATACCTACCAGAAGCTATATTGAATTTAGATACTACTATTCCAGGCTCTGGAATTATATTGGTATTGTTAGTGTTGCTCATAACAGGAATATTGGTTACTAATATATTAGGACGAAGGTTAATAGTTCTATGGGAAAAGCTCCTTAATAAAATTCCAGGTTTTCGAAACATATATAATGTATTAAAAAAAGTTTCTGATACTGTATTAAATACTTCAACTGAAAGTTTCAGAAAGGCATTTTTAATTCAATATCCAAACAAAGGGATTTGGGTAATCGCATTTCAATCAGGTGACTACAAAGGTGAAGCTGAATCTATTATTGGTGAAGAAACCATAAATCTTTTTGTGCCAACCACCCCTAATCCAACCTCAGGTTTTTTTGTCTTAATACCAAAAAAAGATGCATTTGAACTTGATATAAGTGTTGAAGATGCTTTCAAGCTAGTTATATCTGCAGGGGTAGTAACGCCCAACTCAGTTAAAATTAAGGGTAAGAAAAAGAAATGATTTAAAAAAATATTAGCACTACACTATTTATTTAAGATCTTATATTCTATTAATATTTTTGTTAGATAGTAACTAAAGCAAAAACATGAAACAAATTTCTTTTTGGCAAACATTTATAATGATAGCCTTACTGATTTCGATGACCTCAACAGTCAAAGCACAGGAAAGTGAACTCACTCTTGATGACCTGTTCGCAACACCAAAGCTGACAGGAACATCCTCGTCCAGGCCTTCGTGGGCTCCTGACAGTAGGCACTTTGCATTTGCGCCGGGTGCGACTCATGGATGGAGTCGTGAGCGGAATTATGATCGCTACCTATTTGGTAAGTTAATCGAATATTTTGACCGATATCTAGTAGTGCCGTAATACAAGAGATGTATAAATTCTAACAGAACATTCATAAGTATATAATGCTAGAATTATTTTTTTTTATCTTTTTATAGATACTTTTTTTAATATTTATAAATTGTAGGTATGAAAAAAACATTAATAATTCTTTTGTTTCCTGTATTTATTTTCGCACAAGAAGAACAACTAAATGAAGAGTTAATCAAAAAAAGTATTCAATGGACGAAAGTTGCTTCTACTGGAAGAGATTATAAAGAGGCTAAAAAATTTCTTGATGAAAATTTTTACTCCTCAACCTTTTCTTCAAACGGAAGTTCTCTGAGGCTATATGATGAGGAGTATTTTACAACTCCTGTAAGTTATCAATGGATTAATTTTAGTGCTTATGATCATTTTGTTCAGGTTTCTCCTAATAAAAGTAGTGCAGTAGTAACATTTAATGTAGATGGAGACTATATCTATAAAAATGTTAAAATCAATTATGCCGCTAGAGTTTCATTTTTTTGGACTAAAGTTGACAAAGAATGGAAAAAAATGCATTCTCATTGGTCATCAAGGAGTGGTGCAGAAGGAATACCTATTAATGATAGATAGTTTTATTTTGGGTAAATTAGAGATGGTTTTAATATAATCTCACAGTTAAGAGCACCTGAAATAGGACAATTGTTCTTTGCATCTTCAGCTAATTCTAAAAATTTTTCTTCAGAAATGCCGTGTATCTTAGCATTAAGATTTAATTCTATAGAAATAACTTTGCCATCTTCAAAAGTTAATACTGCATCTGTATTTAATTCTTCTGGATTATAATCAGCTTCATTTAATACAAAACTTAATTTCATATTAAAACATCCTGCATGAGCAGCAGCAATCAATTCTTCTGGATTTGTACCAAGAGTTCCTTCGTCATTTTCAAATCTTGTTTTAAAACTATAAGGCATATTATTAAAGGCACCACTTTGAGATGTTAGGAAACCATTTCCATCAGCACCATCTCCTTTCCAAATTGCATTTACTTTTCTTTTCATTTTTTAAATTTTATGATGTAAAATTAGGATTTTTATATAAATATTTAACCTCTTCTTTAATATTAGTTACTTAATTTGTTAGAAACAAAAAATATAATTTTGAAAGATGGAGAAAAATGTATTTGGAGAGGAATTAGAAATCTGCTGCACGAATCCCATGACTGGTTATTTCAGAGATGGTTTATGTAAAACTATAGATGTGGATAGAGGAACTCACACTGTTTGTGCTATAATGACTGATGAGTTCTTAAATTTTTCTGCTTCTAGGGGAAATGACTTGATCACTGCAATCCCTTATTATAAATTCCCAGGCTTAAAAGATGGAGATAAATGGTGCCTTTGTGTATCAAGATGGATTGAAGCTGAAAAGGCTGGTAAGGCTCCCAAACTAATTCTAGAGGCAACGCATGAAAAAACATTAGAGTATACTTCTCTAGAAACACTTATAAAGCATGCATTTATAAAATGAGTTTATTTAAATACATACCATTTAATACTACCTGGGTTTATATTTAATATTAATTGATGCCACTCTCAGATAAAAGTATTAATAATGCTAATTGAATAGACTTATACCCATCTTTATTTATCCACCATTCATCTAGTGAATGAGCTTTACCTCCATCTCCACCTCGTCCAATTGTTACGGCTGGAACTCCCAATGAAATTGGTATATTCGAATTAGTGGAACCAATTGTAAGGCGGTGTTCAACCCCCATATGTTGAGTAGCAGCAATTGTCCTTTGAATTAAAGGAACTGATTCATCAACTTTCCCAGAAGGCCTATTCCCAATCTTGTTAATAGTTAGCCTAAGGTCTGGACCACTTCTTTTGATTTCATTTTGTTCATTCGTTGCTTTCTGCATAGAATTAAAAAGTATTTCTTCCATATCATCAAGCCTATTTGGTTCAATAGATCTTATATCTATTTGCATTGATGATTTAAACGGTATTGAATTAATCGAAGTCCCACCACTAATTATTCCAACATTATATGATGTTTTTGGGCCTGTCGAAGTGTATATATCCGCTTTTTGAACAAAATCCCTAATACCTGAGCCTAGTGCATGATGAGGATTAACTAGTCCAAATGCTCCCCATGAGTGACCACCAGGGCCTTCAAAAACAACCTCATATCTATATGAACCAAGAGCTTGATTGTTTACTCTTCCTATAATTCCTCCATCTATAGCAATCCAGGTATCAATTTTTGGATTATTATTTTTAAATAAATATCTAACTCCTCTTAAATCTCCCAATCCTTCTTCACCAACAGTGCCAATAAATATAATGTTGTTAATAGGTTCAATATTTTGCTTTTTAATTGATTCAGCAATTGTTAGTATCATCGCTAGACCTCTAGTATCATCGGCTACACCAGGGGCAAAAAGAGTATCATTTTTGACTCGAACTTTGACATCTGTACCTTCAGGAAAGACCGTGTCTATATGGGCATCTAATGCAATATTTTTATCTCCGATAGAACCTTTTAAAAAACCTAAAACATTTCCTATTGAATCTATCCAAACATTTTCTAATCCAGCCAACCTAAGTCTTTCAGCAAATTCTTCTGCTCTTTTCATTTCTTTGAAAGGTGGAGCTTCAATCTCAGTTAACTCAATAAGGTTTCTATTGGTTTTCTCTTCTATATCAACTATATATTCAAAAGCTTTTTTAACTTTTGTATTTCTAGCTAATTTTTCAATATCCTTAGTGTAACTCTTATCAACAATCAAATTATCAGATTGAGAAAAGGAAAAACTAAAAATGAATATAGCTAGGGTTGATTTTAAATACTTATTCATATCTCTAATTTAAGAATTTTTTTAACTACCTAATTTTCCAGCTACATAGCCTCCACTCCATGCTGCCTGAAAATTATAACCTCCCGTTATGGCATCTACATCAATTATCTCACCCACAAAATACAAGTTCTTGCCAATTTTACTTTGCATAGTATTAAGGTCAATCTCTTTCAAGTCTATTCCTCCACAGGTTACAAATTCTTCTTTGAACGTTGTTTTACCCGAAACCTGATAATTATCTTGAGTTAAAATACTTACCAATTCTCTAAATTTCTTTTTTCCAATTTCATTCCACTTTTGATCACTAGGAATCTCAGCTTTTGATAACAAATAGTTCCAAAGACGGTTTGGAAGAATAAATACATTCTGACTNCCTATTGACTTTTGACTATTCATTTGACTAAGATCTTGTAATTTATTAAAAAGTAACTCAGTATTAGTCTCGTCAACCCAATTAACCTGGATTTCAAATTCATATTCGCGTTCACCTAATTCTCTTGCAGCAAAAGCAGATGCTTTTAAAATTGCAGGTCCACTCATGCCCCAGTGGGTTATAAGCAATGGTCCTTGAGTCTTAATTTTACTTTTTTTAATCATTACACGAGCATTTTCAACTACCAATCCCATAAGTTTTTTAATAGGTTCGTTAGGCATATTAAATGTAAATAATGATGGTACTGGAGGTATAATATTGTGACCTAAGTTTTTTAGCCAATCAAAACCGNTAATTTTAGGACTTCCACCTGTNGCNANAATAACCATATCNAATTTNTGANNTGGCTGATCTTTAAAGTTTAACTTCCANCCTATTCCNTCTTCATCAATACGCTCAATAGTTTGACCCAGTTTTAGAGTTACTCTCAGGCGAGCTATTTCACTTTCTAAACAATCAATTATGCTTTGCGAATTATTGGATTTAGGAAACATCCTTCCATCTTTCTCGGTCTTTAATGGAACTCCTCTGCTTTCAAACCAATCTACAGTATCAGATTTACTAAACTGATAAAAGAGTGACTTTAGTTTTTTACCACCACGAGGATATGCTTCACAAAGAGTTGGNATNTCNGANCAGTCATGAGTAACATTACAGCGTCCTCCTCCGGATATTCTTACTTTAGATAGGACTTTAGATGTTTTTTCAAAAAGGGTTACCTGGTGACTCGGATGATTTTCTTTAACTGATATTGCAGCAAAAAAACCAGCTGCTCCTCCTCCGATTACAGCAACCTTTTTAGTTTCCAATTTTTAGTTATTTATTCTTTTTACTCTCGTGCATGTGTAAGGCACCTGTAATTCCCCAAAGACCTAATCCATAGATTCCAATTTTAAAATAATCAATTTCAAAATATAATAGAAAACCCATAATACCTAAAGCGGCACATATTGGGTTTAAATATGCATAAAATGTATGTTTTTCTTCGTATTTCATATTAAAAGTTTATTAATGTTATCTATTGTAGTTTTCAAAACTATTTTATGTACGGAGTCAACAGGATTTTGTATTTCTAGACTTAGTCTCTCTAATAATTCTCCAATTGTGTTTTCTTCTGTCATACCTCTAATTTATAAAAATTACCTTATTCAAGAATTTAGTTTAGTTCGTAAGAAGCGAATAAAATCCCTTTTTCTAATAACTTAATAAATCTATCATCTTGANATACATCTTTTGTATGACCTAAACCAGTATAAAATGATCTTCCCCCATCATATTCATGAAACCAAGTAATTGGGTGGTAATCTGGATGTTCTCCTCCTGTGTAAGATTTTTCATCAAGATTCAANAGTATNTTNATATTGTTGTTAGTGTAATTAAAATTATACCACTCATCTTCAATTTCCCANTCAGAATCTAAATGATCAGTCATGCTATGATCAACTGTTAAAATTTTAGCNTTCATTACATCTGGATGACTACGAAAATATGCNCCTACCAACTNACCATACCATTGCCAATCATACTCAGTATCTGCAGCAGCATGAACTCCGACAAACCCTTTACCACCCTTAATAAAGTTTTCCATAATATTTTGTTCATCATCAGTTAAAATTTCCATCGTTGTATTAAGAAAAACAATTGTTCTAATATCCATTAAATTATTATCTGTGATTACACTTGAATCGTCTGAGTGGTAAACGTTGAAATTATTTTTTTCTCCTATATTTTTTATTAAGGTCAGCCCTGCACCAATTGAGTCATGAACCCAGCCCTTGGTTTCTGTAATAACAAGAATGGAAAAAGAATTCTGACTAGAACAATTAATACAATCTATATTTGCATTAAATGAAAGTAAAAGAGATGAAAGCAATATTGTTTTGGTATTCATTTTAATAGAACTTTTGCAGAAATTATAAACTGATTATTCTAAATCTAGAATTAATATTTTTTTCATATCTCTAATTTAAAAAAATAGCTTAATTAATCTATTTAAATTATTTAGTTTTTTAAATTAGACTTATGACACGAAAGGAATTTGAACTTTACGTTAAAGATTTGAATATAAATGCTCAACTTGAAAAAGATTACTGGAGTGTTTATGATAGAATAAACGAAGTTGGAACGCCGCTAAACTATTCTCAAAGGGCAAATATATTATTAGCCGAGATTAGAAAGATGAAAAACTCCTAGAAGTAATATTATTCTTTAGATTTTACAAGTATTTGCTCCAAACAATCTATAAATAACACACATTCCTGATAATGCATTAAAAAGCAAAACACATCCAACTGATAATTGTATAATAGAGAACATATCCTGACCATAAATGAATGGTGCAGGAATTAAGAAAAGTGCAATTATAAATCTTGCTACTCTTTCAGGTTTATTTTGATTTGTAATATTTAGATTCATAATCTTTAATTTATTTTAAATTAGAAAAAACAGTTGGACTAAGAAAAACTTGTTCAATTTCTCTAACTATTGGTCCATTAACTCTACTCTCGTCAAAAGCTTTTATCCACTCAGGATCATTAATAAAGTTATCCCAAGAATTATTTCTTGTATCCATATCTTTAAATGAAACTATATACACTAATGCTTTATTTCCATCATTTTGAAAAATAAATTTATCAGCAAATGATAAAGAATCTTTTTTAGTTGTTGTCCAATATCCAACATTTATAAATCCATGCTTTTCAAATAATTTAATAGTATGATTTTCAAATCGTGAGAGAATATCATCAAATTTACCTTCGTGAGTATAATATACCCTCATCTCATAAACCTCATGATTAGTTTTAATATCATCTAACTCAACAACTTCATTACATGATAGTAATGAGTTAAATAAAACAGTAATAATTATTAAAATATTTAGTCTTTCCATTTAATTATTTGTCTTTAGGGTTTGTTTAATAAATTTAATAAAATTAATTGTCTAAATTTAAAAAAAGATCTAATGAGAAGTTTATTAATATTATCTTTAGCATCCACTATTTTTTATAGTTGCTCCAATATGAACTCATCCCCTCCTACTGCTCTTAAAATAGAAAAAAAACTAGAAATTCATGACGATATTAGAGTTGATAATTATTATTGGTTGAATGAGAGAGAAAACCCTAATGTTATTTCTTATCTAGAAGAAGAAAACAATTACACAGATGAAGTTCTAGAATCAACTAAAAATCTTCAGGAAAAGCTTTTTAGTGAAATGAAAAGTAGAATAAAGGAAGATGATTCATCTGTTCCCTACTTTTACAATGATTACTGGTACATAACAAAATATGTGAAAGGAAAAGATTATCCTATCTATACACGAAAGTATGAAAGCTTAGATACAGAAGAGGAAGTTTTATTAGATGTTAATACTTTAGCAAAAGAATATAAATACTTTAGAGTTTCTGGACTAAGCATTAGCCCTGATAATAAAAAACTTGCCTTTGGAGTTGATACATTATCGAGAAGAATCTATACGATTAAAGTGAAAGATCTTACAACAAACCAGATGTTCCCAGATAACATAGATGGTGTAAACTCATACGCTACGTGGGCAGCTGATAGTAATACTTTTTTTTATACTGGAAAAGATACACAGACATTAAGATCTGATAAAATATTTAGGCATTCACTTGGAGATAATCAAGAAGATGATGATATGATATACAATGAAGAAGATGACACTTTTTCTACCTATGTTTATCCATCGAAATCAAGAGAATACATTATGATAGGCTCCTCGAGTACAATGTCTAACGAATTTAGATTTTTATCAAGTAAAAACCCTCTAGGA
>NHHC02000056.1 GCA_002169935.2 Candidatus Pelagibacter sp. TMED153
CTCTTTTGTAAAACGATTTTGAATTTCCTTTTTTTTGATTTCAAGTTTTTTAATATCCAATTCAAGTTTTCTAAACTCTTTTTGCTGTTTATAGCTAAAAACATTTTTATTTATATCAGCTGTTAATGGTTTTTTATCTTTTTTATTAATTTTTAAAGATTCTTTATTCTCTTGTTCCTTAGAATCTTCATAAACTCTGAAGTCAGAATAGTTCCCTGGGAAATTCTCAATATTACCATCCCCTTTAAATACAAATAAATGATCAACAATTTTGTCCATAAAATATCTATCATGAGATACAACTACAAGGCAACCAGGAAAATCTAATAAAAAACTTTCAAGGACATTTAGAGTAACAATATCCAGATCGTTAGTTGGTTCATCAAGAATTAAGAAGTTTGGATTTTGAATTAAAACTGTACATAAGTAAAGTCGTTTAAGCTCTCCCCCACTTAACTTATTTACAAAATCATATTGCTTTTTACGATCAAATAAGAAACGNTCTAATAANTGTTGTGCNGATATTTTACGNCCTTTTTTTAATGGAATATAATCACCNTAGTCTTTAATNACATCTATTACTTTNTGNCCTTGNTTTATNNTAATTCCNTTTTGAGTNTANTANCCAAATTTTAATGTTTCACCCCAAATAATTTTACCCGAGTCTATTTTNTCNTTTGATGTTANNAGATTTAAAAATGTAGANTTTCCTGTTCCATTTTTTCCAATTATACCAATTCGTTCANTTCTTTGAAATGAATAATTAAANTGATTTAATATNATTTTTTCACCAAATGATTTTTGAACTTTATGCATTTCAATCATTTTACTTCCCAACCTTTCCATGTTTATCTCAAGTTGAACTAGNTNTTCATTTCTTCTCTGACTNGCTTTCTCTNTAATTTTTTTATAGTCTTCTATTCTTGATTTTGATTTTGTAGTTCTNGCTTTGGGTTGTTTTCNCATCCATTCAAGCTCTTTTTTATAATGNAGCTTGTTTTTATGGGCNNCAACATCCTCCTGGGCAATNCGAGCTTCTCTTTTTTCNAGATAATANGAGNAATTNCCTTTNTAAGTNTAAAGNTTTCCATTATCTAGTTCGATTATCTCATTGCAAACTCTTTCTAAGAAATAACGGTCATGAGTAACCATTAGTAATGTGATTTTNTCCTTTGAAAAATANTCTTCTAACCATTCGATCATTTCAAGATCTATATGGTTTGTAGGCTCATCTAAAATTAATAATTCAGGCTCCTGCAGNAATGCATTACAAAGGGCTAATCTTTTAATCTGACCACCAGACAAACTACTAACTTTAGCATTTAAATCATTAAGCTTTANCTTAAATAAAATTTTCTTGTATTGCTTTTCATAATCCCANGCTTGAGATAAATCCATTGCTTCAAATGCTTTTTGATATGCTTCTTGATCATCTGGATTCTCTAGAGCTTTATCATACTGTGCAATAACCCTAAGAGTCGGATTTTCAGCGGATAATATAGTTTCTTCTATTGTTAAGCTGGGGTTTAAATTTGGCTCTTGAGGAAGATATGCAGTTTGAGTTCCTTTTCTAAAAATTACATTTCCAGTATCCGGATTATCTTTTCCAACAATAATATCTAGAATAGAGGTTTTTCCAGTTCCATTTTTTGCAATTAATGCTATTTTTTGGCCTTTATTTATTCCAAATGATATAGACTTAAAAAGAACTTTTTCTCCGTAGGATTTTGAAATGTCTTCAACAGAAAGTAAGTTCATAAATAATCTAATTATTACAAGATTACCAAAAGTACACAATCAGAAATGATTTATGTTCAAACTAAAGTGTTAGCATTAAAAATATCAATAATAAAATGTACTATTGACTTAATAAATTCAAACATGCTATTTGGGTTCATTTTATATTAATTATTTTTTATAAATTCGTTCTNTAACAAAAAATAATTAACTATGAAAAATTTATTAATAACATTAATAATGTTCTTTTCAATAACTACTTATAGTCAGTCTACATCGTGGATTCCTATTGTTATTGAAGAAGGCAAAGACACGGAATATCTAGCATTTGAAAAAAACTGGATGTCGATAAATGAAGCGCTTATAGACGCAGGATACAGAACTGGATGGTCAGTTTGGAAGAGGACACCAAAGGAAGGCGACGATGGGTGGGCACAATACTACGTTGTAGTAGGGAATAATGATGAAAAGAATTTAAGTCAAAATGAATGGCCTTCATTCATGCAAAAAGCACTTGGAAAAAGTCAAAGAGTAATTTCCAAAATGATAGATGGAAGCGGTATTATTGCTGAAGCTAGAACTTTACAGCTTTCATGGGTTGGTGGAACAGTCTATGCTGGTGAATCAATTAAACCAGGAGATAAAATGTATTTTCATTACATGACAAAGAAAAACGATGACTTTGAAAATCTTGAACTTAATGTTTGGAAACCAATTGCTGAAGAGCAAATTGTTGATGGGATTAGAAAATTCTGGGGATTAGCTGAGGTTACTTCAAAAAGTGAAAACTTTCCTGGAGATGCCTCGCATGTTGCATTTAACATTATGAATGGAGATACTTTTTCTCAAACTCAAAATTCTACAGCTGAATTCGATTTTTCTACCATGCAATTAATGGGTCTTATGCAAGAATCTAGAGAAATGCTTGATGCAGAAGAATTAACATGTATTTATATAATCAACTAAAAACTACAAAAATGAAAAACTTATTACTAACAACTATATTATTATTTACTGCAACTATTAATGCACAGTACGCAATTATTAGTGCTGTTGACGTTAAAGAGGGATCTGATGAAGGTTATCTTAAACTTGAAGAGTTTTTTGGCCCTATTCATGATGCTACAATTGAAGCTGGTATTCAAAACAGTCAGGCTGTTTTCAAGGTAGTATCAGAAGGGGAAAATGAAAATTACCCGGATTATATGATAATAACTGGATTTTCAAGCAAAGAACAACTGGATGCATACAATGAAAGTTGGTCTGGTGATGCTTGGGCAAATTTTGCAAGGAGAGTTTATAGAGGTAAAATGTCTGGTAGAGCTATCTCAAGAATGATGAATTCTGTTGGTAACTATAGTAACGAAAGAAGAAATTATCATGTTGAAGGTATTGCAGCAACACCATTTATTGGAGGAGATTGGAAAACAGGTGATAAGGCTTCAATTAATCCTATGATTAAGAACAATGATGATTTCGAAAATTATGAAACCCAAGTATGGATGCCTTTAATTCAGAAAGAAGTTTTAAAAGGAAATCATGGTGGCTGGGCTTTAGTTAACATCTATGAAAAAAATGAAAACGCCTATGAAAATTTAACTCATATGGTGTTTAATAAGAATATTAGCTCCCCTAATTCTGATAATAGCGAGTTAATGGAAACAATGAACACATTTAAATATCAAAAGTTATGGGAAGGTTTAGAAGCATCCAGAGACATGTTAGATGCAATTCAATTAGAATTAGTATCATCTCATTAATTAACTACCAATAAAAACAAAAATTATGAAAAAAATATTTTTATTATTAACACTAGCATTTACAATCACTACTTCTGCTCAATATGCAATTGTTAGTGCTGTAGATATAAAAGATGGTGCAGAAGCTTCTTATCTTAAAACAGAAGAATTCTGGGGACCACTTCATCAACAAGCAATTAAAGATGGTNTTGAATCACANCAAGCNGTTTGGAAAGTCATTCAAAATAGTGATCAAAGAGANACTCCTGCTGATTANTTTATTATAACTAGTTTTTCTAGTAAAGAGCAACTAGATAATTATGCTTNAGCAGACTTTGGTGCTATAGCACANNNAGTATATAAAGGAAAAATGTCTNGAAGAGCAATAACAAGAATGTTCAATGGAAGTCAAGGTTCAAGTAATGAAAGAAGAAATTATCATATCAAAGCAGTCTCAAGTACAATTCTAGCTGGAGGTGACATTAAGCCAGGCGATATGATGACTATGAACTCAACGATATCTCAATCTGATGATTTTGAAAGCTGGGAATCTGAAATAATAAAGCCTATGGTAGAAAAAGAAATTCTGTTAGGTCAACATAGGTTTTGGGGCCTTGCTAATATATATGAAAGAACAGAGAATGCATATGAAGGTATGACTCATTTCTTTTTTAATATTGGAGTTCCAGGTGTTGATAGATCCGGTTGGGAAGATATGGATAAGACATTTAAAGGCAGAAAACTAAAGGAAGGGATTCAGTCTGCAAGTGATCATCAAAACTGGGTTCAATTAGAACTTGTGTCAATTCACAACTAACTTTAAAATTTATTACTAAAAAAACCCACCTTATTGGTGGGTTTTTTATTTTTGTAACATGTATAAAGAAGAAATAATTCAATTTTTAACAAACTATGGCCTAAACACTAATGTTTCAGGCTTAATTGCCTCAGCTCTTATAATTATATCTATAGGTGTAATTGTGTTGGCAATAAATTTTATAACAAGAAAGACTATTCTATCATTCTTTAAAAGGATTGCAAAATCTACAGCATCTACATTTGATGATCTATTAATTAAGAATAGGGTTCCAAGACTTTTATCATTTATACCGTCGTTATTTTTTCTTTACATTGTTGTTCCTACCTATACAGAAAATCTTGTAATTATAATTGAAGCACTCACAATTGTTTTATTCATAATAACTGTAAAGTCAGTTCTTGGAACTGTAAAAGATTACTTTAAGTTAAGTTCATCGCTAAAGCATATACCTATAGACAGCTATATTCAGGTTATAATGATTTTCATTTGGTTTATTGGTATAATATTAATTTTATCTGTACTTACAGGAAGAGAGATTGGTGCATTTTTAGCTTCACTTGGTGCTCTTTCTGCTATAATTATATTAGTGTTTAGGGACACTATATTAGGATTTGTCTCTAGTATTCAAATTACTGTAAATGATACTGTAAGAATTGGTGATTGGATAACAATGAAGGGTTCTGATGCAGATGGTACAGTAATAGAGGTCAATCTATCTACTGTTAAAGTTCAAAACTTTGATAATACAATTACTACAATACCAACATATAAACTTGTATCAGATTCTTTTATCAATTGGAGAGGTATGGAAGAGTCAAAAGGGAGAAGAATTAAAAGGTCACTTTTAATAAAACCGTCTTCAGTTCGTTTTTTAGAAAATGAAGAAATAGTTGAGCTAAAAAAAGTTGAACTAATTAAAGATTATTTAGTCCAAATAAGCAGTGAAATTGAGTTATATAATCAAAAAGAAAATGCGGACAAATCTATGCTTCTAAATGGAAGAAACTTAACTAATTTTGGAGTGTTTAGAAAGTATATTGAAGAATACTTAAAAGCCCACCCTATGACTAATGATGATCTTACTTTGATGTGTAGGCAACTTGAGCCTACTTCGCAAGGTATACCGATTCAAATATATACTTTTTCAAAAGACAAAGAGTGGACAAAATATGAGGCTCTTACCTCTGATATTTTTGACCACCTTTTATCTTCTGTTAAATATTTTAAGTTAGAATGTTTTGAGCTAACTCAATCTAACAATTAATCTTCAATAATTATTGGTGTTCCTAAACTTTCAATTTTATTGGCTAATTTTTCAATATCATTGTTAAATTTGCTAACTCTTGGTTCAAGTCTTTGATACATTTCCTTGGCTATATCTAAACTTTTCATATGCTGCATTGTAGGTCCATAAGTATTAGAACTATAACCAGTTCCTTCTATTGAATTATAAACTCTATCCATTATAGTCTGGAAATCCTTCTCTCCTACACCTTCATTTCTTGCTCCTTTAGATTCATATCCATTAATTTTAATACTAATTTGTGTTTTTTCGTCTGATAAATCATAAATAGATTTAATTAGGTCATTATTTTCAGAACTCAAAAACTTAATATTTTTCTCTAATAGTTCTAATATATCTGCAGACTTAGAGTATTCCTTTTCCATTTCTACAATAGTTTGAATAAAATTAGCTGCATCATCAAAATGTGATTCATGAAGATCAGACATTGGATTTATTAATGTGTTTTCTCTAACTCTATCAACCTGAATTGATACATTATCTGTTAACTTAGATATTTCNCCATCAANATTTTTGAATATTGAAGCAGAATAAATTCCTGGNTTTACATTNACTCTTATTTCTCCATACCTTTTTGAATCTGTGTATGAAACTGTAGGTATTGATCTCTTNAGATCCCAATTTANATTATTTAAACCTTTTCTTCTTGAACCATAAATTTTTTCTATTAATTGATTTTNATTATCTCTTATTTCAATAAAAATTTTAGGTGAAATTTCATTGATTTCCATTTCAAGATAATCCCATCCAGGGAAATCAATATCATCATAATTTCCTTGATTTTCAATTAATTTCCTTTTAACACTTTCTATAGTTGATAAATCAAGCTGAGTCTCTTGAAGTAATCTTTCTGTACTTTGATTTATAACGCTCTTAGGTGTGTCATATCCAGAACTTATTAGCTCTTCTTGAATTGATCCAGATATTATACCATCAAGTTCAGTATCTTTTCTATTTTCATACATAGTCTTATATGTATCACTTAGATGATATTTAAAGTTCATTCCATATCTAGGATTATTAGCAAAATATTTATTTGTTCCATCACTTGAAGTTCCACTTCTAACTGGTGTATATTGTAATCCTCTCCTAGGAGTAAATAAATAAGCTTCTTTTTCAAGATTTTCTTGAGATAAATTTCGAAGTGAGCTAATATCATCAAGTATATAAAAACTTCTACCAAAAGTTGCTAAGACCAAATCATTTTCACTTCTTTGAATGGTGAGGTCACGTACCGATATAGTTGGTAAATTATTTGAGAAGTTATACCATTTCTCTCCTCCATTTAAACTTACATAAACACCATATTCTGTTCCAAGAAATAAAAGATTTGGATCAACATGGTCTTGAACAATTCTCCAAAGTAATGTTCCATCAGGTATACCATTAGTAATTTTTACCCATCTTTTTCCTCCATCAACTGTTTTGAATAAGTAAGGTTTATAATCACCAAACTTGTGGTTGTCTAGAACAACATACGCTGTTTTTTCATCATGTAAATCTGCACGTATATCGTTTACGAATGATGTAGCTGGTGTGTCTGGAAGTTTATCAACAGTAATTTTAGTCCATGTATCTCCTCCGTTTTCCGTGAACTGAATTATTCCATCATCAGTACCAGCATATAGCATGTTTTCATTTATTGGAGATTCTGCAAGAGATGTAATAGTATTGTAAGTCGACATTGCAAGTACATCCCATGCGTTTTCCCAGCTTTGAACCCTTCCCATAATTGGCAATTCAAATCTTTCCTGATTTTTTGTTAAATCGGCTGAAATAACATCCCAACTATCACCCCTATCCTCTGATCTCCAAACGCGTTGTGAGCCAAAATAAATTCTTTTCGGATCATGCTGACTTACTAGGATTGGAGAGTCCCAATTAAACCTTTCATAATCATCATCAATACCTTCTTGAGGTCTTATATCAACAATTTCTCCAGTTGTCATGTCAATTCTATTAATATAACCTTGTTGAGATTGAGCATAAATAATATCAGGGTTTCCTGGCTCGGTAGCAGGTTGATGACCGTCACCACCTAAAACAACATACCAATCTGAATTGGTTATTCCTTCAGACTTAAATGTTCTAGAAGGACCACCTTGTGTGTTATTATCCTGAGTTCCCCCATAAATATTATAAAAGGGTTCTGAGTCATCAACAGCTAATTTGTAAAATTGTGTTATAGGTAAATTGGAAACAAATTTCCATGATTCAGTGTCATCGAATGACTCATATATACCTCCATCAGTTCCAATCAAAAGATATTCTGGATCATCTTTTTTAAATGCTAATGAATGATTATCTGAATGCTTATTAACTTCTTTCATTTGGTAAAAATTATCACCTCCATCATCGGAAACTAAAACCCTTACATTCATCAAATATATTCTATCAAAAACATGTGGAGATGCATAAAGCTCTTGGTAATAATGAGGACCAGTTGCTCCTGCTACTGTATTAGACATTTTTTTCCAAACACCTCCACTATTATCAGATCTATATACTGCCCCNGATCTTCTATCTAATTCGATTGCNGCATANATAACTTCTGGTTTGATTGGTGATATCGCNAANCCTATTTTTCCCATATTTGAACTTGGAAGACCTGAGTCAATCTCAACCCACACATTACCTCCATCGGTACTTTTGTANATAGANGTTCCTGGNCCACCATCAATAAGNGATGCAACATTTCTGTGTCNCTGCCATGTTGCAGCATAAAGAATATCTGGATTAGTTGGATCTATTATTATATCNGTAACACCTGTCCATTCATTCACATACAATTTATTTGACCATGTATTACCTCCATCANTTGACATAAATAGCCCTCTGTCNCCTCCTGAATTCCAGAGNGGTCCTTGAGATGCAACCCATATTATATCGGAGTTATCNGGATGAACNATTATTTTAGATATATGTTCTGACTTTTTTAAACCCATATTATCCCATGTTGATCCTGAATCTTTGGAAAGATATATCCCATGTCCAATACCAACATGTCTACCTGCAACATTTTCTCCGGTACCGACCCATATTCTAGATGAATCATTAGGATCAATTGTTACTGATCCAGTTGAATAAAAGGGCATATTATCTGTAAGTGGCATCCAAGTTGTTCCAGCATTTTTTGTCTTCCATACTCCACCTGAGCCAACAGCTACATACCAAACATTTTCATTATTGCTATCAATTGCTATATCAGCTATTCTTCCTGACATGAATGCAGGGCCAACAGATCTGTATGAATATCCTGATAGAGCATACTGAAGATCTCCATAGTCCTGAGCTGAGGTTGTATTTAAATTAAAAATAACTGTAAGTGTTGTTATAAGTATTTTAGTAATTAGTTTTTTCATTTTTTTTATTTAAATATAATAAAAAAGCAATAAACTAATTTGTCATTTGATTTTTGTCCTAGTAAAATCAAATAGTATATAATAATTTTT
>NHHC02000048.1 GCA_002169935.2 Candidatus Pelagibacter sp. TMED153
ATAGATGTGGGAGTAGAAAAAGTAATTTTAGGAAGTGGTGCTATTAAAAATAAAGAATTTTTAAAAGAAGCTTGTGAAAAGTTTAAAGGTCAAATCGCTCTAGGTTTAGACGCAAAGGATGGAAACCTCTCTGTTTCTGGTTGGCAAGAAAAATTAAATATTAAAGCCACAGATTTTTTAAAAGAAGTAAATGATTTCGGTGCTAGTAGAATTATTTATACAGATATAAACCGAGATGGAATGAAAACTAGCCCCAACTTTGATGAGACTGTAAAAATTGCAGATCTTTCTAATTGTCCTGTTGTGATTTCAGGAGGTGTTTCTTCAATAAAAGATATTAAGAAAGCCAAAGAATTAAATAATAAAAAAGTTGAAGGCATTATTATTGGAAAAGCTATTTATGATGGTGATATTAAACTTGATGAGTTAGCAAGGGAGATCAGTGCTTAAAAATCGAATTATACCTTGTCTTGATGTTAAGAACGGAAGAGTAGTTAAAGGCATAAACTTTGTTGAATTAAAAGATGCTGGAGATCCAGTTGAACAAGCCAAGATTTATAGTGACGGGGGTGCCGACGAGATTTGTTTTTTAGATATTACTGCATCAAATGAAAATAGAGAAACCATTATAGATATAGTAAGAAAAACAGCTAAAGAATGTTTTGTTCCTTTAACTGTTGGTGGTGGTGTGAGAACTATTAAAAATATAACCGATTTACTATTAGCAGGAGCAGATAAGGTTTCTATAAATACAGCTGCTGTTAAAAACGTTAGTTTTGTTAAAGAGGCGTCTAAAAAATTTGGTTCCCAATGTATTGTAGTAGCTATAGATGCTAAAAAAGTTTCAGATAATAAATGGGAAGTCTTTACTCATGGCGGAAGAAACAAAACAAGTATTGATGCTGTAGAATTTGCTAAACAAGTAGAGGCAAATGGAGCGGGAGAAATTCTATTAACTTCCATGGATAGAGACGGAACAAAATCTGGCTATGATGTTGATCTTTTAAAAGTAATTACAAACTGTACAAATATTCCCGTTATTGCTTCTGGTGGCGTAGGCTCTTTGGAACATCTGTATGATGGCATAGTCAAAGGTGGAGCAAGTGCAGTTTTAGCTGCCTCTATTTTTCACTACGGTGAATATAGAATTAAGGAAGCCAAAGAATATTTGAATTCTAAGAATGTATCAGTAAGATTATAAAATGTTTGAAAACCTAGAACAGTTAATGAAAACCATTAGAGAGAGAAAAAATTCTTCTCCCGATAAATCTTATACGAACAAACTTCTTAAAGATAAAAGTTTAAGTGTAGCAAAAGTTAAAGAAGAAATAGGAGAATTAATCGATGCAGTTGAACAAGATTCTAATAAAATTCACGAAGCAGCAGATGTAATTTATCATTTGATGGTTTATCTTGAGGCTAATAATATAAAAGTAGAGGATGTAATGAGTGAACTAAAAAAAAGACAAAAATGAGCTACGATAAAAATAATATATTCGCAAAAATTCTTAGAGGTGAAATTCCTTGCAAGAAAGTTTATGAAAANGATCATGTTTTAGCTTTTCATGATATTAATCCTCAAAAGAAAGTGCATGTTTTAGTAATTCCAAAAGGNGAATATATNGATCTCGATGATTTTAATAANAAAGCATCTGATAAAGAAATTGTTGAATTAAATAAAGCTGTTACACATGTAGCAAATTTNATGGGNTCTAAAGATAACGGNTACCGTGCTCTAACAAATATTGGTANCGATGGAGGNCAAGAAGTTCCTCACTTACANTTTCATATTTTTGCAGGTGAAAAAATTGGAAANATGGTNAGCTAATGGTTTCAAGAGTAAAAAGATATTTTTTAGAGATAAAAGATTTTTCAAATACTATAGANCTGAATCTTCCTGAAAATNATAAAATAATTTTAGATNATAAAAATGATTTTCAATTAAACAAATTTTTTTACAAACAAATAGGTCTAGATCACTATTGGCGAGANAGACTTCTNTGGTCTGATAAAGAATGGANNAAGTACGTTACGAATAAAAACTTGGAAACCCANNTTTTGAAAAAAGGANAAGATCTTGTTGGATATTACGAACAAGAATATCATCCANGTTCCAATGAAGTAGAATTAATTAATTTGGGTGTGCTTAAAGAATTTAGAGGTCTAAAACTAGGGTCTACACTTGTTAATCATGCAATTGCTAGTGCATCCAGAAAGAATCCAGAAAGAATGTGGGTTCATACCTGTAGNTTAGATCATAANCACGCATTACAAAATTATAAATCAAAAGGTTTCGAAATATTTAAAGAAGANGAAATTGATTTTGTAGCTTAATTAATNTTAGGCACTTTAAAGGTACCTTTTTTAAAAACATCGTTTTTAGCAACAATNTTTAGGGAAAAGTTTATATTATTGTTGTATTGATCAATGATCTGCCANCCTTTTAAATCTAGAGTTTTTCTATCGAATAAAACTGTTATTTCATTATCACCTNTATAAATAAGTTTTATTATCTTATCATTCAATTCTAATGTCCCAGACTCTACGATTTCTAAAAGTTTATCTTTATATAAAATATTTAAGAATGGNGATTTTGAAATAGGATANTGATAAGTCTTATTATATCTTTTTTGAGTAATTGCTAATNTTTTATTATTTATAACTAACTCNTTTTTNTTATCATCAAAATAATTGCANTTTAATTTTCCTGGAAATTCTAAAAAACAACTCCCCTTTTCAGTTTTCTCATTAATTAATTGATCAAAAGTAAATTCTAAAGAATTTANANTATTNAGTTGATTGATTATTTGCCCTTTTTCATTAGCAGANAGATTTGCTGTTAAAAANAAAAAANCTGAGGCTAANAAAATNTTTTTAGAGAACTTCACGTTTACCAACATGATTAGCTTTACTGACTATGCCTTTTTCNTCCATNGTATCAATAATCCTGGCAGCTCTATTATAACCAATTTGTAATTTTCTTTGTAGAAAACTNGTAGATGCTTTTCCCTCTGATTTTATAATTTCTAAAGCTTGATTNTAAAGTTCATCTTCAACGGTATCTTCAGTTAATNTTGTTGCAGTCTCTTTGCTCTCTTGATTTGTAATTTCTTCTATGTANTCAGGCTCTCCNTGAGCTCTTAATGTATTAGCAATGTTTTCAATTTCTTTCTCTGAAACATAAGGTCCATGTATCCTAATAATTCGATTTGCAGATGACATAAAGAGCATATCTCCTTTACCTAGAAGTTGCTCTGCCCCTTGTTCTCCTAATATAGTTCTACTATCAATTTTAGAACTTACTTGAAAAGATATTCGAGTTGGAAAGTTAGCTTTAATCGTTCCAGTAATAACATCTACACTTGGTCTTTGAGTAGCCATTATAATGTGAATTCCTGCTGCTCTAGCCATTTGAGATAGTTTCTGAATATAATTTTCAATTTCCTTACCTGCAACAAGCATTAAGTCTGACATTTCNTCAACGACAACCACNATATAAGGCATTTTAAGTTTATGTTTAGAGTTATAGCCATCGATGTTTCTTACACCAACTTTACTCATTAACTTGTAGCGGCTATTCATCTCTTTTACTGTCCATGCTAAAGCTGAGGTCGCTTTTTTTGCATCTGTAATTACAGGAGTAAGCAAGTGAGGTATCCCTTCATAAGTAGATAATTCTANCATNTTNGGATCNATNAAAATAAACTTACATANATCNGGNTTTAATTTNTAAAGNANNGANACNATNATAGTATTTANACANACAGATTTTCCNGANCCNGTNGTNCCNGCNATNAGCAAATGNGGCATNNNTGTTAAATCACCNACNATNGGCANACCTGAAATNNTTTTNCCAAGAGCTATTGGAAGTCTTATTTCTTTTTTTTGAAATTTATCATTAGATATTATTTCTCTTAGCAAAACTCCATCCCTAGCTTCATTTGGAATCTCAATTCCAACTGTATTTTTTCCAGGAATTACAGATACCCTCGCTGAAGTGGAACTTGTATTACGAGCTAAATCTTCAGACAAATTTATGATTTTTGAAACTTTTACGCCTGGCGCAGGCTCAAATTCATATAAACTTACTACTGGTCCATTATTTATAGCTTTTATTTTTCCACTAATACCAAAGTCCAGTAAAATTTTTTCCATAAATTCAGCATTAGGACGATTTTTATTAATATCTAGTAATCCTGGTTTTGATGAGCTTTTTTCCAGAAAGTCTATAGAAGGTAATTTATATTTAATTTTTGATTGAACTATTTCTTTTTCTACTTTTTCCTCATTTTCAAAAGTAAAAGATTGTTGTGGTTTTTTAGTTAAAGATACCTCTTCTTCAATTTTATCATTTAAAAGGTTATCGGTAGATATATTTTGACCTTTCTTTTTAAAGAAAAGATCAAATATTTTGAAAACTATTTTTTTTATATTTAAATCTGAAGAAAAAATAAAAAAAATTAATGTTAAAAAAAATAATACAAACAGAGAATATTTATTATTAATCCAAGGAGCTAAATTATTAATAAAATTATAACTTATTTGGCCTACAAAACCTGAATTACCATTATCTATAAGCCAAAAAGAATTATTAAAAGTCAAATAGATAAAGATCGACCCCAATGTAAGATATAAAACAACTAAAAATAATTTTAAAATTATTTTTTTAATTTCTTTTTTTATTAATAAATTTATTCCCCAAAATAAAAAATTAGCTAAAAGTAAAAAGGAGGCTAAACCAAAGCTTTGAAGAAGAAAATCTGCAATACTACTCCCGTATATTCCAAAAAAGTTTTTAATTTCTATATTACTATCACCATAAATAAATGAAGGATCTTCCGGAGCATATGTTGCAAAGG
The DNA here is from genome assembly GCA_002169935.2 of Candidatus Pelagibacter sp. TMED153. Next base: position 4,860 of record NHHC02000048.1, read on the forward strand.
ATATTGCTAGGGCGACTCCTACTAAAATTAGGATTATTCCCAATAATTCAAAGGTTCGCTTTTTTAAAAAATTTGTTACACTATCTAAAAAGTTTGTATTCATTTCGAATCGCTTTACGTACTTTTTATCATTTTTATGAAAGTGTTAAAAATTTTTATATGAATAAACAGAGAATATGCATTGTGGGTGACGGTCTTTCNGGTTTAATGACNGCTATTTCTCTNANTCAAGTTCCAGGAATAGAAGTTAATNTAGTAGCTAAAAGAGGANCAANAAAAAAAGATAAAAGAACNACTGCTATTTCAGACACAAATTTTAAATTTATAAAAGAGAANATTGNTGNTCTAAGNAACANGNTATTTTGGCCTTCGAAAAATATAGAGCTTTTCTANGAAANAGCTAANGAAAAAATAAATTTCTTAAATCTTAACGAAAAGAATTCTAATCTTATGTATGTATTTGANAATGATAAAATTAAAAATATTTTATTGAAAGAAATTTTTAAAAAAAAAATTAAAATTATTTATAAGGAAATCAAGNATATAGATGAANTCAAANGATTTGATTTAGCTGTTCTTTGTTTAGGAGGACAATCTAAAGTTTATAATAAGATATCTCAAGCAAGACCAATAAATAAAGATTATAANGAAATAGCAGTTACTGGCTATATAAAACATAAATTTAAAAATTTGAATGCGAGTCAATTTTTTTTAAAAGAAGGNCCTTTGGCTATTCTTCCTTTTTCTAAGAATTTTTTTTCGTTTGTTTGGAGTCTCAAAAAGGAATTTTANGAAAGTAAATCAAAAANAATTANTGAGATGATTAAAGCTAAAATACTAGAAATATTAAAAGCNAAGCAAAATATTAGTNTAAGNAATATTCAATCTTATCCAATATCTCTTGGTTTAAAAAGACAGTACCATGAAAAGAATATTTTAATNCTTGGAGAAGGTCTTCATACTATTCACCCTGTGGCAGGTCANGGTTTTAATCTAGTTCTTAGAGATATTAAAAAATTAAAGGAAATTATAAAATACTATTCTGGATTAGGNATTTCTATTAANAATAGNTATGCTTTANTTGATTTTCATAATAGTAGAAAATCAGAAAATATAATTATGGGTTTGGGAGTNGACGTTACGCATAATTTTTTTAAGCAAAATAAATATCTAGATCCATTTAAAGAAGTTATTATTAAAAANATNAGTAATAACGAAANATTNAAAAAGATAAGTAAGATTATCTCGAANCAAGGCATATCTTTTTAGTTTAATGAATATATACGCTTTATCGTCTGGNAGAGGACCNTCTGGAATAGCTATAGTAAGAATTTCTGGTAAAGATGNTNTAAATATTTGTGAAAANCTTACTAAATTAAAAAGTATTAAATCTAATGNGGTAAATTTTTGTAAATTCTANGATCCNAAAAATGGNAGCATTATAGACCCNGANGCNCTATTATTGTGGTTTCCAGCACCGAATAGTTACACTGGAGAGGATCTTGCNGAACTCCAAATACATGGAAGNAACGCGGTAATTAATTCANTGTTAAAAGTCTTNTCNGANCAAAAAAATTCTAGATTNGCTGAACCTGGTGAATTTACTAAACTAGCTTTCCACAACAATAAAATCGANTTATTAAAAGCAGAAAGTATTNGAGATTTAATACATTCTGAAACAGAACTTCAAAGACAACAAGCAGTAAAATTANTTCAAGGAAATGCTTCTAATTATTATAATGAATTANGNGAAAAGATAATAAAATCNCTGGCNTATATAGAAGCTAAGATTGANTTTGCCGAAGACGATTTNCCAGAAAAAGTTCTAAAAGAAGCNCATCAATCNATAAANGAAATTCANCAAAAAATTACTAAGATTATTGAGGATAATAAAATTGGGGAAAAAATTAGAAATGGTTTTCGTGTTTCTATAATTGGTGANATCAATGCAGGTAAATCTTCANTGCTAAATCTATTGTCTAAAAGAGAAGCNGCTATTGTATCNGATGAGGCNGGAACNACTAGAGATGTAATTGANACNTACTTAAACCTAGACGGATATCCAGTTATTCTTNCTGATACAGCNGGAATTAGGGATACAAAAAATGATATAGAAAAAAAAGGCATTTCNTTAGCATTAGGAAANTCTAAAGAANCNGATTTAAATATAGTTGTGATAGATAATACATCAAAAGTTATNAATAANGAGATTAAAAAATTGATAAATAAAGATACCATTGTNCTTNTAAACAAATCTGATATTTCAAATAATCAAAATCATACATTTAATACTGATACTATTTTAGCCTCANTNAAGAATAATAAAAATATAGATAATTTAATAGATAAGATTAAAGAAAAACTAAGAGATAAATTTTCTTCAAACGATAATGCTTTAATTACAAGAGAAAGGCATAGAGNAAGGTTAAATCAATGTTTGAAAGAAATAGATAAGTTTCTNAAAAAAGATCAGAATAAAGATCTNGAATTAGCAGCAGAGGACTTAAGGATGGCTACAAGACATCTGGGAAGTATAGTAGGTAAAGTTGATGTNGAAGAAATTCTNGGATCTATATTCAAAGATTTTTGTATTGGTAAATAAAATACTACTTGTAATCNTNTTNAAGACAGATACATTAAAATCATGGCTAAACTNGANTATGATGTTGTAGTAATAGGAGGNGGGCACGCAGGTTGCGAGGCTGCNGCAGCTTCCGCTAGAATCGGNGTAAATACTGCNCTTTTTACNCATAAAATNGANACAATTGGNGAAATGTCCTGNAATCCAGCAATNGGAGGGNTAGGAAAAGGGCATCTAGTTCGTGAAATAGANGCNTTAGATGGTGTTATGGGTATTGTAGCTGATAAATCAGGTATTCAATTTAGATTATTAAACNGAAGTAGAGGTCCAGCAGTACAAGGNCCTAGAACNCAGTCAGANAGAGCTCTTTACAANGAGCATATGCAAAAAATTTTACTTAATTATATAAATTTAAAAGTTATAGCAGACCCAGTTGTAAAATTCTTATTTGACGGAAATAAAATTATCGGTTTTATCTGTCAAAGTGGAAAGGAAGTTAGATGTAAAGAATTAGTTCTTACTACAGGTACATTTTTAAATGGATTAATTCATATAGGCGAAAAACAGACACCAGCAGGACGATATGACGAAAAACCATCAACAGGATTAAGTGAACAATTAGAAAAATTTAAAATTAAAATTGGAAGACTTAAAACAGGTACACCACCTAGGCTTGATGGTGATACTATCAACTATGATGACTTAGAAATGCAGCCTGCAGATGAGGATCCTTATTTTTTTTCATTTTTGACTAACAAGCTGCATAATAGACAAATTAAATGCGGGATGACATATACTAATAATGCAGTTCATAAAATTATAAGTGAAAATATCTCAAGAAGCGCTATGTACTCAGGCAATATAAAAGGTATAGGGCCAAGGTATTGTCCTGCTATAGAAGACAAGATTGTAAAATTTAAAGAAAAGGAGAAACATCAAATCTTTCTCGAACCAGAGGGATTAAACGATAATACCATTTATCCAAACGGGATATCAACATCACTTCCAGAGGATATTCAACTTAAAATATTGGCTAAAATCAAGGGTTTAGAGCACGTCAAAATGAAAAGAGCAGGTTATGCTATAGAATATGATTTTGTTGACCCGCGTGAACTTAAAATTACACTAGAGACAAAGAAAATTAGTTCTCTCTTTTTAGCAGGTCAGATTAACGGTACGACTGGGTATGAAGAAGCTGCTGCTCAAGGTCTCATAGCAGGAGCTAATGCAGCTTTAAAAGTCAAAAAAGAAAATGAATTTATCTTAAATAGATCGAACTCTTATATAGGAGTTATGATAGATGACCTAATCACAAAAGGAGTTTCTGAACCATATCGAATGTTTACATCAAGAGCTGAATATAGATTAACTCTTAGAGCTGATAATGCAGATCAAAGACTATCACCTTTAGGAATAACTATTAATTTAGTTCAGTCAAAAAGAAAAAATATTTTTTTAGATAAAGAAGCGAAATTATATCAATTAACTAATTCTTTAAAATCTAATTTTATATCTCCTAACGAAGCAAAAAAATTCTCAATCAAAATTGCAATGGATGGAATAAAAAGATCTGCTTTAGAAGTTATAGGGCAAAGAAATGTAAATATGGCAAAAATAAGGCAGGTATTTCCCTCAATTCCCTACTTCGAGGCGAAATTTGATAAACAGGTTGAAATCGATGCACACTACCTTGGTTACCTAGGGCGTCAGTCTCATGATATAGAATCTTTTAAGAGGGATGAGTCTATCAATATACCTAACAATATAAATTACGACTCCTTGAGCGGTCTTTCAAATGAAATTAAGTCCAAGCTAAATAAAATTAGGCCAAATACTCTAGGGCAAGCTTTAAGAATTGACGGAGTGACCCCAGCTGCAGCTATAATCATTCTTTCATACATAAAAAGATCGAAAAACAGAGCTACGGCTTGATGAACGAGCTTAAAGCATTAAATATACTTAAAAATGAGCTAGGATTTTCTTATAATTCTATAAGAAAATTGAAAATATTCCATAATTATCTTCTCGACTACAACAAACGTTATAATTTAATCTCCAATAACTCTGAAAAAAGCATCTGGATTAGACATATCCTTGATTCAGCTCAGATTATTAGGTTTATAAAAGATTCAAAGGATCTAAAAATTGCTGATTTTGGATCTGGAGCTGGATTTCCAGGCCTAATAATTGGTCTTTATAACGAAAATGTAAGATTTCACGTGAAATTATACGAAAAATCTCCAGTAAAAAGAGCTTTTCTTAAAAATATTAAGAAAAAATTAGATATTAAAGGCTTGGATATAGAAAATAATGTATACGAAAAAGAAAAAATATTAGCAGATGTTATAGTTTGCAGAGCTTTCAAAAAATTAGAGGAAATTTTAAAGATTTCACGTGAAATAGTAAAAAAACCTCACAAATTAATTATTTTAAAAGGAAAAAATGCACAGTCAGAAATAAATAGAGTATCATTGGGATCAAATTATAGCTATAAATTAGCAAATAGTATGACGAATGAAGATTCTAAAATTATTTTGATCGATGTAAAATAAAATGGAAAAAAAATCTACTATAGCGGTTATTAATCAAAAAGGAGGAGTAGGGAAAACTACTACAGTAATTAATTTGGCTACTGCACTGTCCATATTGGGTCAAAAAAATCTTATCATTGATCTAGATCCACAAGGTAATGCCACTACAGGATTGGGTAAATCTAATAACGATGAGAATAAAAATATTTATAATCTTTTAATAAAAAAAATAGAATTAAATGAAGTAATTCAAAATACAGACATTAAAAATTTAGATATTATAGGATCCAATGTTAATCTTTCGGGACTAGAAGTTGAAACAGCAAATGACTCAGATAGGGCATTTGTTTTAAAACAAATTTTAGATAAGGGAAGAAAAGACTTGTTATCACAATACGATAACATTTTTATAGATTGTCCACCATCACTTAGCCTATTAACAATTATGGCTTTAGTGGCATCCGCTGAGTTATTGGTTCCTCTACAAACTGAATTTTTTGCATTAGAAGGTATAACACAATTAGTCAAAACTATAGATCGAATTAAAGTTAACTTGAATCCAGATTTAAAAGTTAGGGGAATTTTACTTACGATGTTCGATAAAAGAAATAAGCTATCATCACAAGTAGACAAAGAGGCAAGAAATTATTTTAAAGAAAAAGTTTATGAAACTGTAATACCAAGAAATGTTAGATTATCGGAGGCACCATCCCACGGATTACCGTGTGTTATTTATGATAAAACATGCTTAGGTAGCAAATCTTATCTTAAATTAGCGGACGAGTTTTTGGTTAAAAAAAATCTTAATATGGAGAGCAGGCATGAAAACGTCTAAAAAAAAAGGATTAGGTAGAGGTTTAACAGCTCTATTTGGTGATCAAAAAAAGGAGGTAAAAAAAGAGGAAAAAACAAACTTCGCAAAACTTAAAGCTAGTATTAGTGACTTAAGTCCTAATAAATATCAGCCACGAGTTCATTTTGACGAGAAAAAGTTAGAGGAATTAGCTAACTCTATAAGAAAAAATGGCATTATACAGCCGATAGCAGTGAGAGAAGACAAAGTAGATCCAGGTAGATATGAAATTGTTGCAGGAGAAAGAAGGTGGCTAGCAGCACAAAAAATCGGCTTACACGAAGTTCCAATTATCGTTTTAGATTTAAACGATAATGAAGCATTAGAAGTTGCTATCGTTGAAAATATTCAGCGTGACGATCTTAATATTATAGAAGAAGCTAAAGGCTATCAAAGACTATCAGAGGAATTTGATTATGATCATGAAAAAATTGCTAAATTTATGGCTAAAAGCAGAAGTCATATTAGCAATACATTGCGTCTTCTAACATTACCTAAGGATGTTATAGCTATGATTGAGGAGGAAAGTTTAACAGCAGGTCAAGCTAGACCTTTAATAGGTCTGTCAAATGCAACAAATATTGCAGAAGAAATTGTTTCTAAGAATTTAAGTGCTAGAAGCGTTGAGCTTTTAGTAAGAAGTAAAAAAGGTCCACAAAAATCTGGTCAACTTAGGATAGACTCAAATATACTAAGTGAACAAAACAAAATTCAAGAAAATCTTGGTTTAAACGTTAATATTCAAAATAAAAAAAATAACTCTGGAAAAATTACTATTTTATATCAGAATTTAGAACAGTTTGAGCTTGTTTCAAACTTACTTAAGAAGAACTAGCCGTTTCGCACAACTCTATTATTAAATTTTTAATCAGCAAGTCTTTTCTTATTGATGAATTTGATTTTATTTCTAATTCAGCATTGTAAGTTTTTCTTAATGCAGCCTTAATTTTTTTTTTGTTCCATTTTGTTGCTTGTTGTATCAAAACAGGTTTATCTTTCCAGAAAACTGGTGGTTTTAGACTAGATATTAAAGTTTCCATGTTCGTATTTTCCTTTTTCATGTTTTCAATTTCATTAAGCTTATTAATTCTTTGGTTTATCGAGTTTAAATAATAAATATTATCCTCATTTTCAAACACAGTATCTGAAAGAAGCCTATTCGTATTGATTTTATTGCCATTAAGCGCCTCATCTTTAAGCAAGTTAAAGTCATCACTTGTTCTAATATTAAGCAATAAATCTAACTTATCCGAGTCTATTTTTTTATCTTTAAAGCAACAGATCATTTTATCGATTTCATTATTAACTTTATTTCTATCTAATCCAGTATTTAGAATAATATGATTTATAATTTGATTAGATAGTCCCTGATAACCATCTAACTTTTTTATAATTATTTTTCTAATAGTGATTTCGTTGTCCTGATAGCATGCAGAAATTCCACAAGATTTGGATTTTTCAAAATAGTTTCTTAATTTTGATTTTTTATCAAGAATGTCAGAAAATAAATAGACTCTTTCATCTTTTATATTGTCAACAACTTCATCTATTATGTCTAAAATTTTGTCATTAGCTTGATTAATAAAAATGATTTTTTTTTCGTTAAATAAAGATTTATTATTTATTTCATTAGTTAAGATATTTTTGTTCTTAATTATTTCGTCTTGAAATAAATTAAGCGTCTCATGGTTTTTATTTAGATTTTTTAATTTTATCTTAAAATCTTTTTTTAAACCTTCATTTTCACCGTAAAATAAAAATAGTTTGAAATTGTCAATCGATTTAAAACTTTGTTCTAAAATGTAACTTTTATAAATCATTTACAGTTTTATTGATCTTGTCTAAAATATTTTTTGCTATTTTATCTGTTAAATTATTAATTAAATTTTTTTCGTTATTAATTGTATTTGAATAATTCTTTGCATCTACTGAGTAATTTCCGTTAACAGATAAATTGAAATTATTTTTTTTATTTTTTTTAATAGAAAAAATGCTTATATTTGTATTTAAAATTACTTCATATTTAGTAATCTCATTTTTAATATTTTTTTCTTTAACTTTTTTTATTAATTTTACCTCCATATCTAAAGATAGAATATTTTCATTAATTTTTTTAGTATTACTTAGTAGATAATTTTTAATTTTATAATTAATTCTACTATTTCCTTTAGTATTAATTTCTTTTATCTTAAAATTATTAGTATTAGTATTATCTACAACTTTGAAACCACAACCTATAGTTATTAGAAGGATTAAAATTAAAACTGATTTTGTTAAGTTTTTCATTGGTCTTTTATTAAGTAATTTATAATCTTATTCTTCACATAGATAGTTTTAATAATTTTCTTATTAACTATGTATTTTTTTGCTTTGGAAGAATCTTGTATTAATTTATTAAGCTCATCTTCACTTAAATCTCTTTTAACGTGCATAACATCTCGTGTTTTCCCATTTACCTGAATGACCATATTAATTTTTGAACTATCTAATGCTTTTTCATTTATTTCAGGCCATATATTGCTCTCTTTACAGTTTAGATTAGTTAAGCACTCGAAGGCGAGATGAGGTGTAAAAGGAATCATTAATTTCATAATTTTCGTCAGGCTTTGAATTAATATGTTTTTATTGATTTTAAGTTTTAAAGACTCATTTAAATATTTATAAACCTCATAAAATTGGGCAATAGCTACATTTAAATGAAAATTGTTAATCGCTTTGTCAATTTTATAGATATAGGTTTCAATTTTAATTTCAAATTTTTTTTCATCGTTTTTGACAGTGTTTGTTTCTTTATTGTTTAAAATTAGTTGGTTTAAATTCCATATTCTCTGTAAAAACTTACTAGCAGAAATAACTCCTACATCAGACCATTGAACATCTTTTTCTGGAGGACTATCAGATAAAATAAACCATCTTACAGCATCCGCACCATAAAGTTTAATCATTGTTTCTGGGTCTATTGTATTCTTTTTTGATTTTGACATTGACTCTGAGGGACCAATATTAACTTCAGATTTATCTTTCTTTTTAATAGCTTTTTTTGAGGAAATTTTTTCTATTTCATCTGGGTACAACCAATTTCCTTTAAGATCTTGGTAAGTCTCATGACACACCATACCTTGAGTAAACAAATTTTTAAATGGTTCAGAGCAATGAATCTTGTCATTGCATTTTTTTATAGCCTTCATAAAAAAACGAGAATAGAGTAAATGCAGAATAGCATGCTCTATGCCTCCAATATACTGATCAACCGACATCCAATAATTAATTTCTTTTTCATCGTATGGGGCATTTTTATAATAAGGTGAACAAAATCTAAGAAAATACCAAGATGAGTCTACAAAAGTATCCAAAGTATCCGTTTCTCTAGTTGCGGGTTTCCCAGTTTTTTTATGGACTGTTTTCTTCCATCTAGAGTGATTTTCCAATGGATTCCCCGAAGATTTTAAATTGACATCATTTGGAAGTTTAATTGGTAATTCACTTTTATCTACTGGAACGACAGATCCATCTTCTAAATAAATCATTGGAATCGGACAACCCCAATATCTTTGTCTTGAAACTCCCCAGTCTTTTAACCTAAATAAAGTTTGTTTTTTTCCAATTTTATTTTGCTCAATCGTTTCTATAATTTTTTTTTTAGCACCATCTATACTTAAACCATTTAAGAAATCAGAATTTATAATTTTACCATCTCCTGTGAAAGCTTCTTTCATTTTATCACCAATGTCTGGATTGTTTTTATCGTAAACAACTCTAATAATTGGCAACTTGTATTTTTTTGCAAAATCAAAGTCCCTTTGGTCATGAGCTGGACATCCAAATATAGCACCATTCCCGTAATCCATTAAAACAAAATTTGAAACATATATAGGTAGTTTTTTGTTTTTTAGAAAAGGATGGTCAGCAAAAAGATTGGTATTAAACCCCAACTTTTCTGCATTGGCTAAAGCCTCTTCAGTTGTTCCTATTTTTGAGCAATCATTTTTAAATTTTTTAAACTTTATGTCATTTTTGAATTTGCTACATATTTCATGATCTACCGAAATTGCAATAAAGCTTGCTCCAAAAATAGTATCAGGACGAGTAGTAAATATTCTTAAACTTTTATTTAGAGAAGTAATTTTAAAGTCTAATTCACAGCCTATAGATTTTCCAATCCAATTTTTTTGCATTAATTTAACTTTTTCTGGCCATCCAGGTAAATCATCTAAGTCGGTTAAAAGTTCATTTGAAAATTTTGTTATATTAAAAAACCATTGAGATAATTTTTTTCTTTCAACAACTGCATTAGATCTCCAACCTTTGCCATTAATAACTTGTTCGTTAGCCAAAACTGTTTTTTCTACAGGATCCCAATTAACATAGGTTTCTTTACGAGATACTAGCCCCTGATTGTAAAAATCGATAAATAGTTCTTGTTGATGTTTATAATACTCTTCATCACATGTAGATATTTCTAAGTCCCAATCGATTGATAAACCTAACATTTTTAATTGCTTTCTCATTATTTTTATATTTTCTTCAGTCCATTTTTTTGGATTTAAATTATTTGTCCTAGCTGCATTCTCTGCAGGCAGACCAAAAGCATCCCAACCCATTGGATGCAGAACATTAAATCCTTTCATATATTTATAGCGAGCTATTACATCTCCAATAGTGTAATTTCTGACATGTCCCATATGGATTTTTCCAGAGGGATAAGGGAACATTTCTAGACAATAAAACTTCTTACCTTTTTTGTTATATAGTTTAGAAGACTCAAATTTAGTTTGCCATTTTTTTTCAATTGCTTGAAAATTCACTCTATCCATTAAATTATTTTTTCTTCTTTTTTGACTCTTTTTCCAACAGCGCAGCTTTTCTAATAATAGTGGTATGCAATTCTTCCTTAATTTTTGAGTTAGATAATAAAATTACATTACAATTTAAGTTAGTTGAACAAGTTTTCTTATGGATAACGATTTTAAGATTTTCTGTTCGAATTTCATTTGAAAGAAATCTTATTGAAATTTTTATAGACTCTTGTCCGCTAGTAGTGCCACTGGAATACCAGTCAGATATTATAATTCCACCTGAATAGTCTACTGTCGTTAAAGGGAGAAAATCTAAAGTTTCTAGAGATGCCCTCCACATAGGATTAGAAGTGCTAAATTCATAGTTAGTACTACCTCTTTTTAATGCGCCACCTAGACTAATTCCTTTTCCTTCTTTAACATTTTTTCTAGCCCTATCTTCTCCGCGGGTAGGGTTATCTCTAGCATCGCTGTATTTAAAACCACCACAAGATGTTAAAAAGCTATTTAAAAGGATAATTATTATAATTTTTAAAGTTAAAGTTCTCATTTTTTAGATATTTATATCTTTTTATAATGATATTACACAAATATCCCTATAAATTGAGGTTTTTAAGTGTTGTATAAATATCACTATATACAGAATAAATTCAAAAATTACATAAATCTAAGGAAAAAATCAACGAAACTATTAAGAATCTCATTAATATTAATTAAATAATTTAATTAACTAATAACAACAAAGGAAAACAATGAAAAACATAATGAAATATATGTTAGTTGCTATAACTGCATTGTCTTTTTCTGTAGCTCAAGCAGGTGATCTGTCAGTGACAGGTGCTGCTAAAGCTTCATACGTTATCGCTTCTAGCGACTCTACAGCCGCTAAAGTTGAACAAGGAAAAGGACTTGGTGTTAGTAACGAATTCACTTTGAGCGCATCAGGTGAATTAGATAATGGTTGGACTTGGAACTATGCAACAGATATCGATGGTGCAACAGTACAAGACGACGGTAAATTAACAGTAACAACTGATATGGGTACTCTAGGGATATTTATCTCTGAAGGTGGATTAGATACAGATAACACTGCATCTCAATCAGTTATTTCAAGACCATCAGACACTTCTTATGCAGAAGGAATGGTAGATTCTTGGGACATCAGTGGTCAAAATACAATTCAATACCACACACCAGCTGACATGTTACCTTTTGGTGTAGCTTTCAAAGTTGCTCACGCTCCTTCAATGGTTGCGTCGATTAACTCTTACGAAGCTGCAGGTGGAGCACAGGATGGAACATTTACTGCTGCTACTACTTCTACAGGTGGAACAATTACGCAAACAGCTGACATGGGTAGATCTGCAACTCACTATCAAGTTAAAGCTAATCCAATCGAAGGTTTAAATGTTGGTGCTGACTATTTAGAATATCATGGAATAGATGGTGCTACTGGCCAAGAACCTGAGTCTGGATCATACTACTTAACGTATGCTTTTGGACCAGCTACAATTGGTTACAGTAAAAACTTTTTAGCTACAGCAATGGCTACGGCGCCAGGAGACATAACAGAGTCTATAGAAGGTACTAAGTACTCTATATCTGTTAATGTAAATGACAATCTTTCAATTTCTTACGAAAATGAAGAGTCAAACCCTGACAACGTTACAGCTGCAACTCAAAACTACACAATGGAGTCAAGTGGTATACAAGCTGCTTACACAATGGGTGGTATGACGTTAGGAATAGCTATGAACTCGCATGAAAATGCTACTTACGTTACAAACAAAGACGTTAATGATACTGTATTTTCAGTAGCTATGGCGTTTTAATTAAGACGTAATAAAAAATTAAAAAAGCCGGTTAATTATTTTAACCGGCTTTTTTTTTATTTCAGATAAAAGAACAAAAGAATTGGAATTTATCAAACTAAGCTTGTTCAAATTTGAATATCTGATTCCGCCTAGAGGAACCAAATTTTCTTTTCTTGATAATTTAAAAAGATTAAATTTTATAACACCCATAAATCCTTTTTTGTTTTTATAAGAAGTTTTAAACAATCTTGAAAAAATAAAATGAGAGCAACCTTGTAAATTTTTTTGATTTAACTCCTTAATATTGTGAGCAGATCCAATTATCTTGTAATTTGAGTTTTTAAATCTGGATAACTGTAAATTACTATTTTTCGCTGAAATATAAAGGCCATCAGCATTGATAGAAACCATCAACTTCACATCGTTAGATACATAAAAGTCAATTCTTTTAGCCTTACAATATCTTCTAAATTTAAGCAATTTATCAATATTATCAATCCTATTTTCATTTCTATAAATAATTATGAATTTATGAGTAAATTTTATATTACTTAAGTCTATATCTTTGATATTTTCTATTATTAAAAAATACTTTTTTTTATAAGCAAACATATGAGCACAATAGTCGAAAGATTTAATAAAATAAAATCTAATATATCTAAAGTAAATAATAACAGTAGCATCAATATTGTTGCTGTAAGTAAAACATTTCCTCTAAGTCATATAATGCCTTTAATCAACTATGGCCATAATCACTATGGAGAAAACAAAGTACAAGAAGCCGACATTAAATGGCGTGATATAAAAAAGAAAAGAAAAAATCTTAAACTTCATTTAATTGGAAAACTTCAAAGTAATAAAGCTAGAAAAGCTGTAGAGATTTTTGATTATATACACTCTCTTGATTCTCAAAAATTAGCAGATATTTTGTCAAAAAATCAAAATGATATTAACAAATCAATTAATTATTTCATACAAGTTAACTTAGGAAACGAAAGTCAAAAATCTGGCATACCCTATAATGAGGTAGATGGTTTTTATAGTTATTGCACAAAAGAAAAAAAAATGAATGTGCTTGGACTGATGATAATCCCACCAAATGACAATAATGCTGATAAATATTTTAAGAGTATTTCTGAGTTAAACTCTTCTTTAGCTTTAAAAGAATTAAGTATGGGAATGTCATCAGATTATATGAAAGCTGTAGAATACAAAACTACATATTTAAGAATAGGTAGTTTGATATTTGGAGATAGAACTTAACCAATGTAAACGGTTGTTTTTCTATTAATTTTTTTAATTATTTTTTTTAAATTGGTTTTACTTACTGCGACGCAGCCTAAGGTTTTTTCATAATTTTTTTTTGCAATATGAATAAAAATTGCACTACCTTTTCCTTTACGAATAGGACTTAAATTATAATTTAAAACTAAGATTATATCGTAGATGCTGTCATCTCTATAAAGTTTTTCAGCGCTATATCTAAAAGGAAATTTAATAAGCTTGTTATAATGCTTTGAATGAGGATCATCACACCAACCCATATTTCTTTGAATAGGGCGATTATTAATTTTAGACTTAAAATTAGAAATTCGATCTTTTCGATACAAAATACTTTTAATTTTAAATTTACCTTTCGGTGTTATTTGATCACCCTCTTTTTTTTTAGCTCCAATTCCTCTTTTACCAATTGAACATTTTATCTTATAATGATCTAGAAAAAGTTTTTTGTTTTTTATAAATATATGCATAAAATTAATGTTTTATCTTTTGGTTCTAGAAACTTTAACACTTCATTAGAAGAACTTAAAGATCATTTAAATTTTAAATTAACTACAATTGATAAAAATATAGAAATCAAATTATTAGAGGACCAAGATGTTTTGTTATGTCATGAAGATTTTTTTAAAGAAAATTTATCTTTAGAATCATTCAAAAATTCAAGTAAGATAAAAATTTTAGCTTTCAATTCTAATAAAATTAAACTTGATTTTTTTAATGATAAAATAAACCTGCCTTCAAGTATAAAAGATATTAATTTTATAATCGAAAATTCTGTAATAAAAAAAAATTTTTCAAAAAATTCTTCAATTAAGATTAAAAATTATATTTTAGATAAAAATGAAAAAAAATTAATTAATGAAAAAAAATATATTTTTTTAACAGAGAAAGAAATCCAACTTTTAGAATTATTTTTAAGCCATAAAAAACCTATTAGTAAAAATATGATTTTAGATCAAGTTTGGAAGTATTCAGAAGATGCCGATACCCATACAGTAGAAACTCATATTTATAGATTGAGGAAAAAAATTAAATCAAATTTTTTAGATGAAAATTTCATTTTAAATAATAAAGATGGGTACTCAATATGAAAAAAAGAAACAAAGTAGCTTTAGATTTATTTACCACAAAATATCGTAAACGCGTAGTTAAGCCTAAAAAAGGAAAAGGCAGTTTTAAAAGAAGAAAAAAATAATTTATTTTAGTCTAGCGCCAATCTTTTGAATTATTTTCGAGGACATTTCTGTACCTTTACTCAAGCTTTCTTTGACAGGCAGATTATTTATATAACCATGTAAAAAACCTGCTGCAAAAAGATCTCCAGCACCAGTTAAGTCTACAATTTTAAGATTTTTTTGAATGTTGCATTCTACAATTTCATTTTCTTTAATTGCGATTGCCCCTTTTTCCCCTCTAGTAATAATTATCAATTTTTTAATTTTTTTTGAAAATTCAATGACGTTATTTAAATCTTTTGTATCTATTAAAGACATTATTTCTTGTTCATTAGCAAAAGTAATATCTAATTTATTTTTTACTAAGTCTAAGAAATGGGGTTTGTGTCTTTCTACACAAAATAAATCTGATAAAGACATAGCTACTTTATTAGAATTTTGAATTGCTTTTTCAAAAGCTTTTTTAGGCTCACCTTCATCCCAAAGATATCCCTCTAGAAACAAAAGCTCACTATTTTTTACCGAGTTAATATCTATATCATTCTCATTAATTTTGCCTGCAGTCCCTAGGAATGTGCACATAGTTCTTTCTGAATCTGGTGTAATTAAAATCAAACAAGAGCCAGTAGGAACAGTCTCTTTTTTTTTAGAGTAAAAATATTTAACGTTTTCTTTTTTTAGTCCTTCTTCGTACTTAGCACCAAGCTCATCATCACTTATTTTACCTATAAAACCAACGTCATTTTTTAATTGAGAAAGTCCTACTATAGAATTAGCTACTGATCCTCCAGAAACAGTTTCTTCAATTTTGAGATTTGAGAGTAATTTTTTAAATTCAACTTCATCAACAAGCTTCATGGTGCTTTTTGTTAGATTATTCTGAGTAATAAAGTTGTCGTCAACTTTACAAATTACATCAACAATAGCATTGCCTACACCTAAGATTTTCATTTATGCTTTTTTGGTTTTAATTGGTTTTCTTCTATTTGGATAACAGCTTTTACAAATTTTACAAGTTATTCCGTAACACTCTCTTGCTTTACAATATTCTCTACCGTACCAGATTATTTGTAAATGAAGTTTATTCCAGTATTTTTTTGGAAAGATTTTTTTTAAATCTTTCTCTGTTTGTACTACGTTTTTTCCATTAGTTATACCCCACCTTTGAGCCAGTCTATGAATATGCGTGTCTACTGGAAAGGCAGGAAACCCAAATCCTTGGGACATCACCACGCTAGCTGTCTTATGACCAACCCCGGGTAATTGTTCTAATTCTTCGTAAGTTTTTGGGACTTTACCTTTATATTTTTTAACTAATATTTTAGATAAGAAAAAGATACTTTTTGCTTTAACTCTAAATATCCCAATTTTTTTAATTAACTGCTCAATCCTTCTCCTACCAATTTTTACAAAATGTTCAGGTTTATTATATCTTGGATAAATATTTTTTGTGACATTATTAACGTTTACATCAGTACATTGAGCTGAAAGCAAAACAGAAATTAGAAGTGTAAATGTATTTTTGTAGTTTAAAGGAACAGGGACCTTCGGGTAAGTTTTATCTAAGATCTTTAAAATGATCTTGGATTTTTTTTCAATATTCACTTAAAATTTAAAAGATCTCTCATGGAGTATAGACCAGGTTTTTTATTCTTTAGCCATTTAGCTGCGGTTAAAGCACCCTCTGAATATAATGCTCTATCAAAAGATTCATGATTAAGAGTTACTATTTCTTTACCGCTAGAAAACCTTACTTCATGTTCACCTATTACTTCACCTTTTCTCACTGAATTGAAATTAATTTTTTTTGAGTAAGGAAAGGATTTTTTATTTAAGTATTTTTTCCCCATTAAGGTTTGCAAATCTTTATTTTTACCATCAGCAAT